>CAZCPH010000014.1:0-17829 GCA_964500105.1 uncultured Mariniphaga sp.
TGGACTCGATCGATACTTCAGCAAATTTCAGTTTGCCGTCGCGGTCAAGTAGGTGCATTTCACGGCGCGGCAGGCGTCCGTTGCGTTCGAGGGCTTCGGCCATTTCCTGGCGTTGTTCGGGACCGACCGGAATAACCAGTCGTCCGCCAATTTTCAGTTGTTGTTTGAGCTCTTCCGGGACTTGGGGCGCACCGGCAGTGACCAGGATTTTATCGAACGGGGCAAAATTGGGCAACCCCTTGTAACCGTCGCCAAAAAAGCAGGCCGGCCGGTATCCTATTTCGGGAAGGAACGACTGAACTTTCTGGTAGAGTTCTCTTTGCCGCTCGATGGTGAAAACCCGTGCTCCCATTTCGAGTAAAACCGCGGCCTGATAGCCTGACCCGGTTCCGATTTCGAGAACCTTGTCGTTCTTTTCAATTTCAAGAAGCTGGGTTTGAAAGGCTACGGTAAACGGTTGCGAAATAGTTTGCCCTGCTCCAATGGGAAAAGCCTGATCCTTGTATGCAAAATTAAGAAATGTACTTTCCATAAAAAGATGACGCGGCACTTTGCGCAATGCATCCAGCACCGCCTCATTCCGGATACCCTTTATTTTTAAACCTTCGACCAATCTCTTTCGCATCCCCTGGTGGCGCATACTGTCAATTTCAACCATTCTAAAAATTTATTGCACAAAATTACGGTAAAACAAACGGAATTCCATTGAAAGTATCATTTTCAATATTAACATTCAACGTTGATAAATTCTTTTCCTGATATCGGGAACCATTGTTTTTGAATTTTATATTTGTAGTATGCTGAATTTAGGATTAATAGGAAACACTGAAATCCTGGAGCCTTTTGTAAAACGGATCAGGAAAAACCCACAGATCAACATCGTTGGGAAGACATCGTTTGGCGTAAATACAAAGCCCGACAGTTTTCATTTTTCCATTCCCGAATTCAACCGGATTGAACTGATTGAACGTGCCGATGTGTTCCTGATCGACGATTCACCGCTGTTGCCCTTTCACACCATGTGCGAAATGGTAAAAAGGTCGAAACATTTTTTTATTGCCGGGTATCCCGATTTTACGGTCGAAGAATGTTCGCAACTGGTCAAACTGGCCAACGAATCGGGTTCAGTTATCCAGGTAAGCAATCCATTCTATTTCGAACCTCCTGTTCAGTGGATGAACCTCAACCTGAAAACGCCAACTTATCTGGATGTGACTTTCTTTTCGGATTCATTCGCAAGCAAAACGCTTTTCCCACTGCTGCTCATGTTGTCTGGAATTACCGGCCTCAGCCCAAAAAAAATTGGTGCAGTCTCTTTTCAGTCGAACCAGTGCGATTCACATTTTAACAACGTTCGGCTCGAATTCAGTGATTGTTCGGTGGTAAACCTCAATTACGGGATTCTTCAGCCACTGAATGAATTCAAAATCAAAGCCTATTCGCCCAGGCAGTTTGTAACCCTCGATTTCGCCGGCAAAACTTTCCAATGCAATAACGAACCACTCGATTTTTCCTTTTTACCTCCCGCAGAAGAATTTGAAACAATCACCGAAGCTATTTCCGGGAAAGAACAAACCTTCAGCAACATGGAGGATTACCTCATCGTCCTGAACGCCGTACAGAAAATCAACAAAAAGATTGCCCAGTTTTCCAACCCGTAGTTTTTTAAAAAAACTACTTTTGCCGCAATATTTCCATACCGGAAACGTTTCCTGTACGAAATATCTTTTTTATCAGAATTAACCAACGTATGATGAACAAAAAAGGGCAGGTTGCAAGATATCTGATTTTTGATTTTCTTTCGGCAGCCATTAGTTGGACTATCTTTTACATCTTTCGCAAGGCAGTTATCGAGCCTCAGCTTTTTGGAATGGATATTCCAATTGAATTCACCAAACGTTATTATCTGGGGCTGTTGTTCATCCCGCTTTTATGGATTATTTTTTACTACATTACTGGTTTTTACAAGAACATCTATCACCGCTCCCGGCTAATCGAACTGGGGCAGACCTTCCTGACTTCGGTGATTGGTGTGGTCGTCATTTTCTTTGCTCTCATTCTGGATGATTTTATCCATACTTATAAAAATTACTATCAGTTATTTTTCACCCTGCTGGCACTCCATTTTTCATTTACTTATCTGTTCCGGCTTATATTGACCACCCGCACCATCCACCGTATCCACACCCGAAAAATCGGGTTCAACACGCTCATCATCGGCAGCAACGAAAATGCAGTCCGTATTTACCAGGACATGAACAGCCAGTTGCGGCCGGCCGGAAACAAATTTGTGGGCTTTATTGAATTGGAAAAAAACGACAACAACCTGCTGGAACAATATCTTCCAAAACTGGGGGAACTGGAAGATTTAATCAGTATCATTGAAAAAGAGAAAATTGAGGAAGTGGTTATCGCACTGGAAACCAAGGAACACGAGCGACTGAGCGAAATTCTGACAATAGTGGAAAACCGGCAGGTCACCATCTGGGGAATCCCTGATCTGTACGACTTTCTGTCGGGAATGGTCAAAACCAATACCATTTATGGCAGCCCGCTCATTAAAATATCGAACGGGCTGATGCCGGGCTGGCAGGAAAACACCAAACGGCTGTTAGATGTGGTTTTGTCGGTTCTGGCATCGGTTCTGCTGTTGCCGGTATTTATTGTTCTGGCTTTCATCATCAAAACCACTTCGAAAGGGCCGGTTATATACAAACAGGAACGGATTGGACGGTTTGGAAAACCTTTCAAAATTTATAAACTGCGCAGCATGTTTGCCGGCGCCGAAAACGGGACTCCCGAACTATCGGGCGATAACGACGAACGGATAACCAAAATCGGCCGTTTCCTGCGGAAAACACACCTCGATGAAACTCCCCAGTTCTTCAATGTCATCAAAGGGGAAATGTCGCTGGTGGGCCCTCGTCCTGAACGAAAATATTACATCGACCAGATTGTTAAAAAAGCCCCGCATTACACCCACCTTCAAAAACTTCGCCCCGGAATAACATCGTGGGGGCAGGTAAAATACGGTTATGCATCCAATGTGGACGAAATGCTTGAGCGGCTTCCCTACGATATGATGTACCTGAAAAACATATCGCTGTACATCGACTTTAAAATTCTGATTTTTACGCTGATGGTCAGCATCAAAGGCAGCGGAAAATAACGGTTACCGGAAAAAAACTGTTTTCAATTCTTTATAAACAGGCCCCCGGGGTGTTAAAATACTCTGAAAAAATATCATTTCTTTTACATCTACACATTGAAATTCAGTATTACTGAACTCATTTATTAGAGCATAAAAATGCGTTTTGTTCCTGATGGATTTGATCCGTCCCAGGGTGAGGTGCGGATGAAAATCACGCGTTTCTTTTTCAAATCCTGCCCCGGCAAGCTGGTAGTCGGTTTCCTGTGCCAGTTTTTGTAAAATTACCGAATCATCTATCCCGGCATACAAAACCTTCGGCTGGCCCTGGTTTTTGAAATACCCCAAATCCCTCAAGGTAAACTGAAACGGGACAAATTGTGCGGCAACCGTTTCCAGGATCAACTTCGTCTGTTCGGTTTGTAAGGGTGATGTTTCGCCTAAAAATTTAAGCGTCAGGTGCAATTGAGCAGGATCGGCCCAGCGGATGATTTCGGCAAAGAATTCTTTTTGAAGACGGGAAAACAATTGTGCCAGCTTTTTTTCGGGCTGAATTTTTATGGCGATAAAAGTCCGTAAGTATTCAGCAACAGGCTGGTATTTCGACTGATTCGACTGCATCATAAAAAACATTCAAAAAGATTATAAATACCCGAGTTCGATTAACGTTACAATTTCTTCGAGCCACAGATCTTCGCCATACGGCTCAAAATCGTCCTTTAAATCGTTTTTAAACAGTTTGGCTATGCCCTGCCAGAATACCGCGCTGACATCGCCCCTGAAATCCTTGATAATAGAGTAAGGCGTGCGTTCGGTTTCGCGGTGAATCAGTTTTAAAAGGATCCTCCCGTCGGAAATCGACCATTTTTTTAGTTCTTCCTTGTGAGCAGCCAGCAATTCCTTTTCCAGGTTTTTCATCAGTTTCCTCCGGTCGCGCTGATCTTTCAGCGCATAATACCGGGGTTCGTATTTTTTCAGCAATTCGCGCGCCTCCACCGCCAGCGGATATACTTTTTTCACTTTATAAACATAGCGCGAGTATTTCCGTTGCTGGGCTTTGCTCATTTGCCGCGGCATCACAACCACTTCCTTAATATTTTTATGGATCAGCGTGTCGTTGTTTTGGACAACGCCCATATAAAAACGGGTTGAATCGTTTTGCTGTGCCTGAAGTGCAATAACAGCAACCAAAACCCAAAATAATATGATGAATATTCGTTTCAAACCACCTGTTTTGAAATGTCAAATGTAGAACGTTTAATTCATTTTTCAATTATCGCAAAAACAAAGTTTATATCTTTGAACACGGAAAACAACCTGAAAAAATTTGAAAACGAATGAAAACCTGTATTAACTCTGAAATCGGAAAACTGGAATGCGTGGTGGTGCACACACCGGGTTCGGAAGTGGAAAACATGACCCCCGAAAATGCCGAACGCGCCTTGTACAGCGACATTCTGAACCTTTCCATTGCTTCGAAGGAATATGCGCAACTGGCTGGCGTACTGAAAAAAGTTTCACAGGTTGTGGAAGTAAAAACCCTCCTTTCGGAAATCCTGAACGATGAAATTTATAAAAATGAACTGATCCGGGAGATTTGCAACCATGAACAGGTTCCCGGACTGGAACATTTACTGGAACAACACGATGCAAACAGCCTGGCCGGGTTACTGGTGGAAGGCGTTGTACTCGAAAAAAACAACCTGACCAACTACCTCAGCACCGACCGTTTCCTGATGCGCCCATTGCACAACCTGTTTTTTACCCGCGACTCGGCCATGGGAATGAACAACAAAATGCTGATTGGCAAAATGGCCAATCCCGTGCGCGAAAGGGAAACCCTGATCATGGACGCCATTTTCAGCCACCACCCGATGTTTGAAACCACCGTGCTGAACCCGCAAAAATCAAAAAACACCCTGCTGAAAAATCAGTCAGTCAACCTCGAAGGCGGCGATTTTCAGATAGCCCGCAACGATGTTTTTGTGATTGGGACCGGGGTACGCACCAGCACGCAGGGCATCGATTTTATCATCGAGAACATCCGGCAAAACAACGGCCAGCCACGCCACATCATTGTACAGGAGTTGCCGTCAACACCCGAGTCGTTCATTCACCTCGACATGATTTTTACATTTCTCGACACCGACGCCTGCATGGTTTACGAACCGATAATTTTTGGCACCAGTAAATTCCGAACCATCCACATTCAAATTGAAAATAAAAAAGTGGTCAATATTTCAGAAGCACCCAACATACCCATTGCATTGAAAAAACTGGGCATCGACCTCAAACCCATTTCCTGCGGCGGAAAAGACGATTTGTGGGTGCAGGAACGAGAACAATGGCACAGCGGCGCCAACTTTTTTGCCTTTGCTCCTGGTAAAATCATCGGCTACGAACGCAACACGCATACCATCGAAGAACTAAACAACCATGGTTTTGAGGTAATCAAAGCCACCGACGTTATCGAAGGAAAGGTTTCGCCCGACCAATATCCGAAATGTGTGGTGACCATTGCCGGCTCTGAACTGGCCCGCGGTGGCGGCGGCGCCCGATGTATGACTATGCCTGTGAAAAGAGCTGAAATCATCTGATTTAATAATCCTATCCTACTCATTTGCATGCGAAAACTCAGAAACAGTGAACTCAACCGGCTTTCGGCCGGTGAATATCTTCAGGCTGAAAAAATTCCACTGGTGGTTATTCTCGATAACATCCGGAGTTGCAACAACATCGGTTCGGTTTTTCGCACATCCGATGCGTTGCTCATCGAAAAAATATACCTGTGTGGCATTACCGCAACACCGCCCAACAGCGAAATCCATAAAACAGCGCTCGATGCCGAAAAAACCGTTCAGTGGAAATATTTTGAAAAAACCGAAGATGCAGTTGCCGAACTGCGCGCGGTCGGTTATAAAATCTTCGCGGTGGAACAGGTGGAAAACAGCATCCAACTCCCCGACTTTTTCCCTGCGCCGGACGACAAACTCGCCGTAATTTTCGGGAACGAAGTAAAAGGCGTCCAGCAACCGGTGGTCAACCTGTGCAACGGAAGTATCGAAATCCCGCAATACGGGACGAAACACTCATTCAACGTTTCGGTAAGCGCCGGAATTGTATTGTGGGACATCTTTCAGAAAATGAAAATCAGAAAAAAACACTAATCTCCAACTATTCAGTTTTTTAGTTGACATTTTATTTCCCGGATTGTTGTAAATTACGGACTGATAATTAGCCCTGAAAATATGTCGGAAGAATTTTTACAATACATTTGGGAAAACCGGCTTTTTACAACCGAAAATTTACAAACCACAGCCGGAGAGCCATTGAAAATCATTGATGTGGGGAAACGCAACCACGACTCGGGTCCTGATTTTTTTATGGCAAAAATAAAAATTGATGATACCGTTTGGGCCGGAAATATCGAAATCCACCGGAAGTCGTCGGGATGGCAGGCACACCATCATCAGAACGACAAAGCATACGACAACGTGATTTTACATGTGGTTGAAACGGCAGATCAACCCATATTCCGCACCAACGGCGGAGAAATTCCCACACTGCAAATCCGTTATCCTGACCGGTTACGCGAAAACTACCAGCACCTGCTCAATGCCAATACCTGGATTGCCTGCGAAAATCATTTTCATAAAATCGACCCGGTTATTTTACAACTGAGTTTTAACCGGCTGATGATTGACCGGCTGGAAAACAAAACAACAGAAATCAGGGAACGGCTGAAACAAAACAACAACGACTGGAACGAAACTTTTTACCAGATACTGGCCCGGAATTTCGGGTTCCGCGTGAATGCCCTTCCTTTTGAAATGCTGGCAAAAGCGGCCCCGCTGCATATCCTGGCCAAACACAAAAACAATCTGTTCCAGTTGGAAGCGCTGCTTTTCGGATGTTCAGGGCTATTAAACCGGGAACTTTTGGGCGACGATTATTTCCTCCGGCTCAGGGACGAATTTTCGTTCCTATATAAAAAATACCGGCTACGCCCCATCGAAGGGCATTTGTGGAAATTCCTCCGCCTGCGGCCGGTAAACTTCCCCACCATCCGCATTTCGCAATTAGCCGCGCTCATCTTCCGTTCACACGGACTATTCTCCCGGATTACCGATACGGAATCATTCGACGTACTGAAAAACCTGTTTACCGTTAAAGCCAGCGAATACTGGGAAACCCATTACAATTTTAATAAAAACACCGAAAACCATTCCGTGAAAAACCTGGGCGAGGATTCCATCAACAACATCATTATCAACACTATCGCCCCCCTTCTGTTTGTTTACGGCGAACTCCAGAACAAACATTTCATGAAAGACCGGGCGCTAAATTTTCTGGAATTATTACCGCCGGAACAAAATTCAATCATCACCAGGTGGGAAAACCTGGGGATTTCTTTCCGCTCGGCTTTCGAAACACAGGCTGTCATCCAGTTAAAAAACAGGTATTGTGAAAAGAAAAAATGCTTAAATTGCCCCGTTGGCGTTAAACTGGTTAACAGCATTTCAGTACAGGAAGTATGAACCTTCAGTATAACAAATTTCAAAAGGCAACAGAACGGACCCTTAAAACCGGGATTGGGTTGCTGGTTGGTATTGTGGTGATTGGTACAACCGGATACCATTTTATTGAGCACCTGAATTTTCTCGACAGCCTGTACATGACCATCATCACAGTTTCAACCGTTGGATTCAACGAAGTGGGCAACCAGCCGCTAACGCCTGCCGGGAAAGTTTTCACCATGGGGCTGATTGTAACCAGCCTGGGAAGCCTGGTTTACGTGGGCGCCAACATGGCACGGTTCATTTTCGATGGAGAATTGACGAACTACATAAAAACATACAGGGTGGACAAAAAAATTGCAAAACTGAAAAACCACGTCATTATTGTGGGTTACGGCCGCAACGGAGAGCAGGCTGCCACCGAACTGGCCGAAAACGGGGTTGACTTTGTAATCCTGGACAAACGCGACAACGTGATTTCACGAATCAGGGAAAACCCGCGACTGCTCTATATCAAAGGCGACGCCACGCACGAAGATGTGCTGGAGCAGGCACAGATCTACCAGGCTCGGGCATTGATAGCCACAACTCCCAACGATGCCGACAATGTTTTTGTTGTACTAACTGCCCGGAGCATGAATCCCGGATTGATCATCATCAGCCGGGCCTCGGAAATGGAATCGCAAATGAAACTGAAACGCGCCGGCGCCACCAACGTGATTATGCCCGAACGCATTGGCGGACAGCGAATGGCTAAACTGGTGCACCAACCCGATGTGGTGGAATTTATGGAATACGTACTGCTGCAAAAAACCAGCGAAGTCAGCATCGAGGAAGTTCCGTGTAAAAACCTGTCGCAGCGGTTCGTGGGCAAATCAATTGCCGAACTGAAAGTACGTGAAGTTTCGGGAGCCAACATCATCGGTATTAAAATCAGCGGTGCCCGCTACGTCTTTAATCCCGATCCGAAAATGATCCTTTCGCGCAACGATCAGCTTTTTGTTCTGGGAAACCCGGAGCAAATCAAAAAATTAAAAATGGTGATGGAATCGAGGGAGTAATTCTGTTGCTATCCGTTGGGGGCCAGCACCGAAAACGGAGAAAAAGGCAGGTTGCGCAAAATCCAAAACACGACAATAATTATCAAAATTGCAGCCGGTGTATATTTCAGATAAAAAATATTGGGTAATCTTAAATTGAAAAACCGGTTAACCAACCCAAAAGAGTAGTGATAGATGATCAAAGCTACGGCCGGTAAAAACAGGAAGTTATTGCTGACAACTCCGGCTAAGTTCAAATGCAGTAAACTATGAACAGCCCGTTGTGAACCGCATCCGGGACAGTAATAACCGGTAAGGGAATAAAAAATGCACCGGGGAAAAATTTCGTATTCCGACGGATCGAACACAAAAAAAAAGATTGCCAGCCCGAAAATCCCGGCCAGCAATCCTGCTGTTAAAAGTTTTTTCATACTATAAATCCAGGGCATCCAGGCCAATCCCGGCAATCACGCCCACCAACACCAAAATTGTCCAGATAATCATTCCGCAAATACCAACGGCAAACGAAACCCATGCCCAGGTTTTTGCATTCTTACTCGACAACTGTGCCCCGGTAATATCACCGGCAGCCCATTTGGTGTTCACCTGTGCCGAATAAATGATGGATACAATCCCGAAGGGTAAACAACACAAGATGGTGGTTATGATGGCCCATGCCAGATAATTCGGTGGAGGATTTTGCGGTAATCCCTGTTGTTGTTCAGTTATTTCATTCATTTTAGCTGATTGTTTATTTGGTTTATTTCAGTAAACAAATTTATGTTATGTATTTTGAAAATAAAATAATTCGGGAGAATTATTAAAACTTTACCTGTATTTTATTATTCTACCGTTAAACAATTATCCGGTTTACAAGTCTATTCTATTGGTCAGAGAGCAGGAGGCTCTTTTTCCATAGATTTTAAGTTTTGAAAAAAGCCACCTTTTGGGGTGGTTTTTTATTACCCATTGGTGCCTGTTTTTTCAACAACTAAGAACCAACGATTAACGAGGAAGAAACCATACCAATAATTCGGAAAGATGATTTTTGCATTCAACCTGTACCTTCATCATATCAAAAAAAGAAAACAACACCGCCCAATCTATTAATAAACAAACAGATAAAAACATTAACTGAAAATTCAGTTAATAAACTGAAAAAATAGTTGTAAAACTGAAAAATCAGTTGTATGTTTGTTTCAGCATTTAAAACCTTCCAATTCGATAGTGAAAAAATAATAGGTCTGTAAAATGAAAAAACTGACACGTAAAGAAGAAGAGGTGATGAAAATCCTCTGGAAAATGGGGAAAGCTTTTGTGAAAGACATCGTTGAACAGTACGATGATCCAAAACCGCACTACAACACTGTATCGTCGCTGGTGCGGTTATTGCAGGAAA
Organism: uncultured Mariniphaga sp.; assembly: GCA_964500105.1. Taxonomy (GTDB): domain Bacteria; phylum Bacteroidota; class Bacteroidia; order Bacteroidales; family Prolixibacteraceae; genus Mariniphaga. Next base: position 10,105 of record CAZCPH010000014.1, read on the forward strand.
AAGGGATTGTCGGATTTACGCAATACGGCAACACTTACGAATATTTCCCACTGATATCAAAGGAAGAATACCGGAAAACTTTTATGAAACAAGTCGTCAGCGACTACTTCGATAACTCTTACAAAAGCGCGGTTGCCTTTTTTGTCAAAGAAAAAGGTTTGTCACCAGCCGAACTGGAAGAGCTGGTTAAAATGATTAAAGAACAGGAATAATGGAAACTTACCTTATTTATATCGGGAAGGTTGCAGTGGCCACCTGCGCTTTTTACATCGCGTATCTGTTGCTTTTCCAAAACCGGAAGCAGTTTGTTTTCAACCGGGTTTATCTGCCGGTATCGCTGGCTGTCAGTTTCATTATTCCGCTGATTACGCTCACTACCGTAAAATACGTTAATTCCGGAACATCAGTTGATCCCAACAGCTTTGCCTGGCTGCCGGAACCGGAAGAAATCCAAACAAAGGGTTCGGTTTGGGAATGGTACCATTTACTTCCAGGGTTATACATTGCCGGCGTTGCCGGATTCCTGCTTCATCTGTTACTGGGGCACTTGAAAGCGCTGACCATTGTTGGCAGCAGCCGGACAGAAGAAATTTTCGGGGCAAAGGTTTGTGTCACCCGAAAAGAGGTACACCCGTTCTCGTTTTTCAACCGGATTGTGGTTTCTGAGAAAACGCTCTCCCATCCCAACCTCGACATGATTGTCAGCCACGAAAAAATTCACGTCGCCGAAAACCACACGCTCGACATCCTGTTCTGTGAAATCCTGTTCCTTTTCCTGTGGTTCAACCCGTTTGCCTGGCTCATTCGCGACGCCGTAAAAAACAACCTCGAATACAAAACCGACCACCAGATTGCACAACATTTTCACCCGCAGACCTATCAGTTAGCGATGGTATCGCTGGCCGACAAGGAAGGCGTGGCGCCCTTTCTCACCGCATTAAACGGATCTCAACTTAAAAACCGCATTATCATGATGAAAAAGAAAACAGAAAACAAGTTTGCCGTTGTAAAACAACTGGCTGTCCTTCCTTTGCTGGCCGTTCTGGTCATGGGTCTCTCGAACAGGGAAACGAAAACGGAAATCGTTCATAATGAATCCATATCCGCTACCGCTGTTCCTCAAACTGACAAAACGGTAAAAGGCAAAATCACCGACGAAAAAGGCCTACCGGTTTCAAGTGTGTCTGTTCTACTGAAAGGGAAAACCACCGGGACAATCTCCGATCCAAACGGCAATTACGAGATTAAACTGGCAAACAGGCCTGAGACATTGATTTTCAGCATGCCCGGCTACGAAAGAGTGGAAAGGGCTATAAATCCCGATAAACAAAAAGAGCTGAACGTGAAACTAAAAACGGACAACAGTGCAAAAACGGGAGAACTGAAAGTAGTTGCTAACGGGAACAATCCCCCGGCAGTTCCCGGGTCATTGACCATCCGAAATGACGACGGGACAGTTACCAAACCCCTCTTCATTGTTGACGGGAAAGAAACCGAAAGCATTGAAACCCTCGATCCGGAAACCATCGAATCCATATCGGTACTGAAAGAAAAATCGGCAACCGAGCTCTACGGGGAGAAAGGCAAAAACGGGGTTGTCCTGATAACGAGCAAGGAAGCGGCAAAAGCAACACAAAATAAAATTTCGGAAAATCCGCTGGTCGTTGTTGACGGTAAAGAGTTTTATGGGGAAATCAATGATATCCCGGTTGAAAACATTGCCAGCATCAATGTTTTGAAGGGTGAGAGTGCCACCGGAAAATACGGCGAAAAAGCAAAAGACGGGGTAATAGAAGTAGCCACAAAAACCGGAAGTGACGCCATTACCTCCACCCTTCAACTCCGGAGATTTATTGCCGAAAGAATAAAGTACCCGGTGAAAGCCCAGGAAAACGGAGAGCAGGCCACCGTTCGTCTGTATGTAAAAATGGGTAAAACCTGCGAGGTGGTTGCGAAACCAAACGGAGAAGTACCCAACCTCGACGAAGTAGTTGTAGTGGCATATTCAACAGGAAAAGTAACTGCTCCGGGTAAAAAGGAAAATTACCAGGCACTGGAAAATGAAGTAATCCGTGTGATTGGATTGCTCCCGGAAGTCAACATCCCGGAATTTAAAGGGAAAACGGTTGGATTTACGGTAAATTTTGTACTTCAGTAGGTTTAGTTTGATAAATAGAGAAAGGGGCATAACGCCCCTTTTTTTCTTACTTCCCATCACCCACGAAATCCATTCGGGTTTTCTTGCCTGGTAATTTATCTATCTCCCAACTTATCGTTTAATTCAGGGTGGCTTCGCCGGGCACCCAGCCGCACGGAGTCAGTTCGCCGGTCTGAAAAGCATCGACCAAACGAATAGTTTCGCTCACATTACGCCCTACATTCAGCCCATTGGCCGAAACATGCTGGATTGTCCCTTCCGGATCGATGACGAACGTGACTCGATATGCAATCTTGTTCACCTTTTCAAGAATACCCAAATCCTCGGAAAGCGATTTAGAAGTATCGGCCAGCATCGGGAACTTCAATGTTTTCAATCCGGGATGATCGTTCCGCCACGCTAAATGAACGTATTCCGAATCGATCGACGCGCCAATCAGGTTCACATTCCGTTTTTCGAACTCTTCGAAATGGTCGTTAAACGAAGTGATTTCGGTGGGGCAAACAAAAGTGAAATCCATCGGCCACCAGAAAAAAACGGTCCAACGGCCATTTTTAAGATCTTCAGAAGTCAGCGTTTTGAACTCTTTACCCGGTTCCAGCGAAACCACAGCCTGTTTTACAAATTCAGGAAATTTATCTCCTACTGTTAGCATGATATCATTTTTTAAAAGGTTATTACTATTCAGATTCAATTAAAATTAACGGCAAAGTTATATTTCAGCTCCACAGGAATCAAATCGATTTTTTTTAACCAGGATAGGAAAAAAATATTTCCACAAAAGTAAACTGCTGACTTAGAAGCATTTTTTAAATCTATGTTTTAAAAACCATTTTTATTTTAAAATGCAATTTCTACTTTTACTGTCCATTAAACAAAAGCAGCCTGTTTGAGCTGATAATTAATATGACTATATTTATCTGTTTTTAAAAAAGAGTATAATAAAATATACCTGTCCAATTAAAACTTTCTAATTAATTATGGAAAAAGAAATGAATAAAAACTCAGTATCAAGGAGAAATTTCATTGGGACTACCGCAGCCGTTGCTGCCGGTATTACCATTGTTCCGAGCCATGTGGTTGCCGGATTGGGGCATAAAGCACCAAGTGATAAACTAAACATTGCCGCAGTTGGTATCGGAGGTATGGGTAACAGCAACCTTCGGAACCTTCAGGGTGAAAACATTGTAGCCTTGTGCGACGTTGACTGGAAGTATGCTGCTCCGGTATTCGAAAAATACTCGGGAGCCAAACGTTACAAAGACTGGCGGAGAATGTACGAAGAAATGGGTAAAAGTTTCGATGCCGTTGTGGTTGCAACTGCCGACCATACCCACGCCATTATTGCAGCCACTGCAATGACCATGGGCAAACACGTTTACGTACAAAAACCGTTAACCCATACCGTTTACGAATCGAGGTTGCTGACCAAGCTGGCTGCAAAACATAAAGTAGCCACCCAAATGGGGAACCAGGGTTCGTCGGGCGAAGGTGTAAACCTGACCTGCGAATGGCTGGCTAACGGCGAAATTGGCGAAGTAACCAAAGTGGAAGCTTTCACCGACCGCCCGATTTGGCCGCAAGGGCTGAACACCCCGGAACGCGGCGACTGGGTTCCGGATACATTGGACTGGGATTTGTTTACCGGCCCGGCAAAAATGCGCCCGTTCAACCAGATTTATCACCCCTGGAACTGGCGCGGCTGGTGGGACTACGGTACAGGCGCCCTTGGCGATATGGCCTGCCACATCCTGCACCCGGTATTCGTTGGTCTGGAATTGGGTTACCCAATTCACGCCCAGGGAAATTCCAGCTTACTGCTGCAAGACTGCGCACCTGTTTCACAATCCGTTAAATTAACTTTCCCGGCCCGCGCACCAAAACGTGCATGGAAAGGCTCCAAGAAAAATGCACCGCTACCCCAGGTTGATGTTTACTGGTACGACGGTGGAATTAAACCCATGCTGCCCGAAGGCTGGCCCGATGGCAAAAACCCGAACGACCAGGGCGGTGGCGTAATTTTCCACGGAACAAAAGATAAACTCATCTGCGGTTGCTACGGTGTGAACCCGTGGTTACTGTCGGGCCGCGTTCCCGAAGCTCCAAAATTCAGGAGAAGAATTGAAAAAGCTACTCAGGGCGGTCACGAAATGGATTGGGTCCGCGCTTGTAAAGAAAGCCCGGAAAACCGCGTACCTACCGCTTCCGACTTCAGCGAAGCCGGACCATTTAACGAAATGGTGGTAATGGGAGTTCTGGCTGTTCGTTTGCAGTCGCTCAACAAAGTGTTGGACTGGGATGGAGAAAATATGAAATTCACCAATCTGGGTGACGATGAAAACATTCGTACCGTGATTAAAGATGGTTTTGAAATTCATGACGGCCACCCCACTTTTGCAAAAACATGGACCGATCCGGTTCCGGCAAAAGAATTTGCTGCTGAGCTTATTAACCATACCTACCGCAAACCCTGGAGTTTGCCAGATATGCCTGCATAATATTCTGTATGTAATAATGAAAAGGATGTTCGGTCTCGAACATCCTTTTTTTTATTGGTAATTGCTAAATATGAATTCTTCTAATCCGGATTCGTACCACTATTTGTTTTCGGGTTTATTCATTTTTTTGAACCACATAAATTCTCCCTTATTGTAGTATTGATTTTTCAGATCCGGGTTCTTCTCTAATTCATCTTCCGTATAGGGTTTGTGAGGGACCAAAACATCATCGCCGGGTTCCCAGTTGTAAGGAGTGAGAACATTTTCTTTTTGAGTTAATTGCAAGGCAGCCACTGTCCTTAGCAGTTCATCAATGTTTCTGCCAACATTCATGGGATAGAAAGAAATGGACTGAACAATATTGTCCGGATCAATAATGAATACACCCCTGACATCCCTTTTTTCGTCTGCTGAAGAGTGCAGCATACCGTATTTTTTGGATATTTTCCCTGAAAGATCAGCCACAATGGGAAAATTTATTTTTACATCCCCGCCGTCTTCACTCATAGCCTTTTCCATAAATTCTTTCCATAATAAATGCCTCTCAATTTCGTCAATGGAAATAACCGCAATTTTTACTCCCAGCGAATCCAATTTTCCCTGATTAATGGCCAATCCACATAATTCCGATGTACACACCGCAGTAAAATCGAGCGGATGGCTGAATAAAATCTTCCAGCTGGTGCCAAAATCTTCAGGGAAATTCAACATCCCATTTGTAGAATTCTCACTGAATGATGGAGCTTTATCTCCAATCAGGGGAATTTTTTGGTCTCCAGACCAGGCTGACAATGAAAATGCGACAATGAGTATTAATAAATTAATTCGTTTCATCATTTTTAAAGTATATTCAAAATTAATAAGCTTTTCATGAATAACATCTTTTTTAAACGAAGGTTTGCTAATGGCCTTTTTTTTCTGATTTTTTGCTAATTTGCGGCAACCTGTTTGGGCGGTTTAATGTTAGAAAAATATGATTAAAAAAAATAAGTTCACACGACGAAAATTTATCGGTACTACTGCTGCTTCACTTGCCGGAATAACGATATTACCCTCAAATGTAGTTGCCGGGCTGGGACACAGATCGCCTAACGACAAATTAAACATTGCCGGCATTGGTGTTGGCGGTTACGGTTATGTAAACCTTCGCAATGTGGAAACAGAAAACATTGTGGCTTTATGCGATGTGGACTGGGACTATTCAGGGAATACGTTCAAACGCTGGCCCATGGCCAAACAATACAAAGACTTCAGGGTAATGCTTGACGAACAGAAAGACATTGATGCTGTAGTTATAGCCACACCCGACCACACTCACGCACTGGCCGCCATGATGGCCATTCGCCAGGGGAAACACGTTTTTGTACAGCAACCGCTTGCACATTCTGTTTACGAGTCGCGGGTACTGGCCGAAACTGCCCAGCGGTTTGGCGTTGCCACACAAATGGGAAATCAGGGAAACTCAGGCGAAGGAATCCGGAAAATTTGTGAATGGATATGGGCCGGCACCATTGGTGAAATAACACATGTCGATGCCTGGACTAACCGCCCCGTTTGGCCGCAAAATCTCACTGCTCCCGAAAGAAACCGAAGAGTTCCGCGTGACCTCGACTGGGAGTTGTTTGTGGGGCCTGCAACCTGGAAAGAGTACAATTCCGTTTACCATCCTTACACATGGAGAAGCTGGTGGGATTTCGGTTCCGGCGCACTGGGCGATATGGGTTAACACATTCTGGATCCTGTATTTAAAGCATTAATGCTTCAGCATCCGGCTTCGGTTGAAGCAAGTTCATCTGCATTCAACACAGAATCTCTGCCCAATGCTGAATTTGTCAGGTTTGAATTTCCCCGGCGCGATAACCTGCCGAAGGTTGCCATGCCCGAAGTTACCGTTAACTGGTATGACGGCGGATGGATGCCACCGCGGCCAGATGAACTGAAAGACGGAGAACAGATGGGAGACGATAACGGAGGCTGTGTTTTTTACGGCACCCGGGGGAAAATTATGTGCGGCACCTACGCAAACAATCCAACACTGCTGCCCATCGGTGAAATGGAGCATTTTCAGGAACCGGAAAAATCAATCCGAAGAATTTTTAATCCGTTAGAAGGCGGACATGAACAGGATTGGGCAAGGGCTTGCAAAGAACCCAGAGAAACCCGTCTGGAAGCCTCATCAAATTTCAGCTATGCCGGACCGCTTAATGAAATGATAATGCTGGGAGCTCTGGCCGTGCGTTTGCAAAGCCTTAACCGCAAACTATTGTGGGATGGCCCCAACATGCGTTTTAAAAATATTGGTTCAACCGACGTTATCCGTATCATTTCAGAAAGAAATTTTGAACTGGTAAACGGAAATCCCAGACAGAACTTAAAATACACAACACTTCCGGCACTGCAAACAGCAGAAGAATGGATCAGGCACAACTACCGGCAGGGATGGGAGCAGATATAAAAACAGAGCCGGCACAATTCAATACCGGCTCCAATTTGCTGTTTTAAAATCGCTGTTTAATTGTCTTCAGGCATTTTGTTTTCTTTCATTTCAATCTCCACATTCTCAGAATCCTCTTTTATTTTATTGCGAATAATAATTACTTTCCCGTCCTCTTTTTGAATTTTAATATCTTCATTTTCTATTAGCTCAACATCTCCGTCCTTACTTTTTAGAATTTTGATGGTTTTCCTTTTTCCGGGAAAATCCGAATTCATCCAATAGGCCGGGCCGGGTGTATCAGGAATGGTAATCAAAACATCTTTTTCCATATTTTCTTCGGAGGGTTCATTTCTGATTATGGTAATCTTTTCCCTGCCGCCGCTCATTTTCTTTTTCTTATACGAAATGATACCGGGATCGCCCAAATCAATGACATTACCTCTCAAATTTCTTTGTAACCTGACCACGCGAGGCGCTTTGGCAGATTGCGGTGGATGAGCAAACATGAACCTTTTATCGCCGGGACCGTCAGATTCCAAAAAGCGAAACTCAAAATTTTCATGAATGGAATCGATGTCGAAATTTTCTATTCCTTGCCACTTAAATTTACTGGCAGAACCGATGGTGTCTCC
>CAZCPH010000014.1:17839-18147 GCA_964500105.1 uncultured Mariniphaga sp.
TTCTAATTTTTCAAATTCTTCTTCTAAAGAATATGTTTTTTCACCATTTTCAATTTTCTCCAGCCGAATGTGCCGTTGTGCTTTTTCTCCCTTTTCACCGCGTGGCGGGTCCTGAGGAGTTTCTCTCAATGAAAAAGAGGTGAAAAGAATGAAAGAGCCGAGCAGAAATCCGATAATAAACATGATTTGTTTCATAACATTTCGATTTTAAATTCTTAAAAACATTCACAACAAAGATAGATGAATTGCACGCTTTCAAGCAGTTAAGGCCCGGTTAAAATGAGTTAAGGAAAAGTTAAAATGTAAAA
>CAZCPH010000015.1:0-17116 GCA_964500105.1 uncultured Mariniphaga sp.
AAATGGTGTTCAACAAATGTTTCGAAATCAAGCTGGAGAACGATGAAATGAAATTCGATTACCTTCTCTCCGACGGAGTTACCAAAACAATGAATGCCACATTCCTGATGAAAAAAATGGGGATAATTTGAGTAACTTTACTGCCACAGAATTAATTTGAAGTATCTTTGATTCTAAGCCTTAATAAATTAACCGAGCATGGATAACTTTACAAATTCAATTTTACTGCCTGAAAATTTACCTGAAGTTGAATCAAAAACTTTTAACCTTTTAGACAAAAAATATTTGAAGATACTTCTTCTCCGAAACCTTATTCTATTTTTATTCCTTGTTGGTGCTCTGGTTACATTTTTACTTTTCGCCGGGGAGAAACCACCAATATTCATTACGCTTTCCGTAAGTATGGCAATTGTTTTGGCAGTTGCCTGGTTATTGGCAGTTACCATTTGGGGCTTCCCCAAAAAAGGATATTTGGTGCGCGAAAAAGATGTTTCGTTCCAAAAGGGGTTAATTACCTACAAACTCACAACTGTGCCTTTTAACCGCATTCAGCATGTAGAGGTAAACCAGGGAATCCTTGCCAAAATGTATGGTTTGTCGTCAGTAAAAATTTATACTGCAGGTGGCACTTCCAGCGACCTTACAATTCCGGGGTTACCGGTTAACGATGCCCAAAAGCTCAAAGCTTTTTTATCTGAAAAAATCAGTGAGCATGAATAAGCCCGACCTTTCAATTCCCACCCGGCAATCGGTAAAAGGGCTGGCGCTCATTTTTATCATCAGCATTCGGCAGGCTATCAAAATGTTCTGGCCGATGATTCTGATTCTGGTTATTCAAAATGATATATTCAAGGACAGGTTGGTTGTGATAATTTCAGTTTTGACCGTCTTAATTTTGCTGGTTGTACATTCCATTCTTTACTACCTCAACTTCTATTTTTATGTTTCAAACGGAGAATTTATTTTGAAAAAGGGTTATTTGCGAAAAAAGGTATTATCCATTCCGCTCGACCGTATTCAGAGTGTAAACACCAAGCAAAACCTTATCCAGCAACTGTTAGATGTGGTGTCGCTCGAAATCGACACTGCCGGGACCGTGGGCAGGGAACTGAAAATTCACGCCCTCGAAAATTCCTTTGCAACTGAATTACAGTCATTACTCCGTTCAGCAAAAAAAGAAAAATCAGATTTGACTGCCAATGATTTGCAGGAAAAAACGGAAGCTGCAGAAGAATTGATTTTAAAACTTTCACCATCAGATTTATTAAAAATTGGCATCAGCCAGAATCATCTTCGCACCAGTTTGATAATTATTGCTTTTGGGTTTCAGATTTTTCAGCAAATTGAAGATATATTTCAGGAAAAAGCGAAAGAATATTCCAGTGAGTTGATCGGTTTTATGTCGAATTCAAACTGGGCTTTAATTACTTTCCTGCTAATTTTTTTCCTGCTAATTTCCATCTTTTTTTCACTATTTCGCACAGTGCTAAAATATTATGATTTTAAACTCCTGAAAAAAGAAGACACTTACCGCGTTGAGTCGGGGCTGATAAACAAACGCAATGTGATAATTCCACACAATAAAGTACAGGAACTCAACTGGGAAACCGGTCCGATAAAACAGCTGTTCAACATTTACAATTTGGTTTTCAAACAGGCTGTGAGCGGTCAAAGCCGAAGACAACAAGTTGTTGATGCGCCGGGTTGCCTGACCATGCATTTGGAGCAGCTTAAAACAGATTTGTTTGGTGATGAGCAACTTTCAACTGCTCCAAAAATTTATTCAGATAATTATTATTTCAGACGATTGTGGATTTTATTCGGCTGGCTGCCGGTTATTATTGCCGCCCCATTTTTATTTTCAGAATGGCGTTTTTGGGGCGGTGTTGTATTGTGGCTTTTGCTATCGGCGGGTTACAGTTTTCTAATCCTTAAAAAACGATATTTCAGGATTAACAACGACCAAATCAGGGTTTCAAAAGGGGCCATTTCGCACAAATGGGAACAGATGAAATTATTTAAAATCCAGTCAGTTGAATTTCGCCAAACCATTTTTCAAAAACGCCGATCGCTGGCCAGCCTGCATTTAACAAATGCCTCCGGAACAATTACTATTCCTTACATCAGCGATCAAACAGCCAAACAGATATACAATTACCTTCTTTACCACACAGAGATTTCGGAAGAACGGTGGATGTAATATCTCAGTCTATCACAACAAAATGGGAAAGAATTAAGAACTTTAGTCAATTTCCCGGTTTTTAACATCATACAACTCTTTCTGCTACTCTTTTTCCACTGTTCCATTTCAACTAACGCTCTAACCGTAAACATGCCGCAAAAAAAAATTTTAGCGATTACCCCAAATTACTTTGTTTTTTAAGGAGCAAAATCATTTTTCGTCTGAAAATATTTTTGGAAAACAATCTAAATCAGAAAAAAAGCAAGCATCTGTCCTATTGGAAATTTACTAACACACATCAACTCCTTAAAGAGAATATCCAAAAAGTATTAACTTTGGTCATTTGCATGAAATTAAGAAGAATCGCCTGTTTGATTTTAAGATTATAAACAAAATACGATGAAAAAAATTGTTATTCCTTTTCTGTGTTTGCTTTTTTCGATCCAGCTGATAGCCCAACCTTATGAACCTACGTGGGAATCCATTGACAGCCGCCCTGTACCGCAGTGGTTCGAAGATGTGAAGTTTGGCATTTTTATCCACTGGGGCGTTTATGCAGTTCCGGCCTGGGCGCCTGCCGATGCGGATATTGGCATTTACGCCAAATATTCGGAATGGTACTGGTGGCGAAAAAACGAAAACAGCGATGCGGGAAAACTTTTCCGCGATTACCACAATCAAATGTATGGCGAAAACTTTAAATACCAGGATTTTGCCCCCATGTGGAAAACACCGCATTTTGATCCTGAAAAATGGGCCGACGTCTTTAAAAAAGCCGGTGCAAAATATGTAGTACTTACCTCGAAACATCACGAAGGATTTACCCTGTGGCCCAGCGAACAAAGCTGGAACTGGAACAGCGTTGACATTGGCCCGCACCGCGATATTTGTGGCGACCTGACCACTGCTGTTAAAGATGCCGGCTTGCGAATGGGATTTTACTACTCGCTGTACGAATGGTATAATCCGTTGTATCGCAACAATCTGGAAAAATATGTGGACGACCACATGATTCCTCAAATGAAAGATTTGGTTAACCGCTACGAACCCGATATTTTCTGGACTGACGGCGAATGGGACCATCCCAGCGAAAAGTGGAAAAGCACGGAGTTTCTGGCGTGGCTGTACAACGAGTCGCCGGTGAAAGACCAGGTTACCGTAAACGACCGATGGGGCAAGGAAACCCGTGGTGTGCACGGCGGTTATTTCACAACAGAATATGATCTGGTGCACGACCGCAATGGCGTTGGTGAAACCGGGCGCCCATGGGAAGAATGCCGCGGCATAGGAACTTCCTTCGGATACAATCAGGTGGAAGACCTGGACAACTACATGACTTCAGACGCGCTGGTGGATTTGCTCGTTGCGAAAGTTGCAGGCGGCGGAAACCTGCTGCTCGACATTGGCCCCACAGCCGACGGTCGGATTCCGGTGATTCAGCAGCAACGTCTGCTCGACATTGGTGCCTGGCTCGATGTGAACGGTGAAGCCATCTACGAAACCCGTAAATGGGAAGGCGCAGCTGCCAACAATACAGAAAATGTCTATTTCACCAAAAAAGGAAACGATCTGTATGTTCTTTGCACCAAATTTCCTGAAAAACCGTTTACCGTAAAAGGAATTAATAATGCAGGAAAAGTTTCCATGTTGGGATTTAACGGAAATATTAAGACAAAAAAATCGGGAAACACAATCACGCTAACTCCGCCGGTTTTATCACCCGCAACCAATCCCAGCCCATATGCATGGGTTTTTAAAATTGAAAATGGAGCATAGAATTTTTTTACTGGTTTCCGTTGGAGTGTTTCCATTTTACACAGGGCTTAAGCCCTAAGCAAAAAAAACAAAAAACTGCTTTAGCATTTTAATAACTATTTAAAAATTACAAAATATGAACAAGGCACAAGAATTTTTGAAAAAGCACAAACTGCAATCTTCCGAAATCGACATGAAAAAAATCACCGATGATTTTATTTCAGAAATGAAAAACGGACTTGAAGCCAAACCCGGTTCACTACAAATGATTCCAACGTATTTGGGCGCTGAGGGGAAAATTAAACCCAACGAACCGGTTGTGGCTATCGATGCAGGTGGCACCAATTTCAGGGCAGTAAAAATGTCGTTCGACAATGATCTGAATCTGGTTACCGAGAACCTGCAACAGCGCAAAATGCCGGCCATCGACGAAGAATTGTCGAATAAGGAATTTTTTGCCACACTTGCAGCATACCTCACCAGTTACAAGGATGTTTCAGAAAAAATAGGATTTTGCTTTTCCTATGCGGTGGAAATGTTTCCGAACAAGGACGGGAAACTGTTGGAATGGAGCAAGGAAGTAAAAGCTCCTGAAGTGATTGGCCAGATGGTGGGTAAAAATCTGCTCCAAGCGATGGGCACTCCGGAGAAAAAAATTCTTTTGATGAATGATACAGTTTCAACCCTGCTCGCCGGCCAGGCTGCAACGGCAGGGCGTGAATTCGACACCTATATTGGATTTATCCTGGGCACCGGAACCAATGCCTGTTACATCGAAAAAAACAAAAACATTACAAAAACAGCCGATCTCGATTCCAAAGGGAAAATGATTATCAACATCGAATCGGGTAATTTTAGTCTGATGCCGCGAACCGACATCGATCTTGCATTCGATAACACCACAAAGCAGCCCGGCCGGTACACGTTCGAAAAAATGATTTCCGGCGGCTATTTTGGCGGACTTTGTACCACTGCACTGAAAATTGCCGCAGCCGAAGGTGTTTTCAATGCCGAAAGCAAAGTAAGAATGAAAGAGCTGGGCGAACTGACCTCGGAAGAAGTGAACAACTTCGTAAGTGGTATCGATTTGCCGGCCAACACGCTTTCAACGGTTTTGGTTTGTAAAGAAGACAGAGAAGCAGCAGCCGAAATTATCAATGCGTTAATTACCCGCGCCGCAAAATTAACAGCAGCCAGCCTTGCCGCTGTAATTCTGAAAACCGGCAAAGGAAAATCTGCAAACAAACCGGTACTAATGACCATTGAAGGAACCACATTTTACAAAATGAAAAATTTCCAGGTGATGTTTGAAGCCTATCTGCAGGGATTTTTCTCCGGCGAAAACCGCCGCTTTTACGAAATTGTGGAAGTGCCCAATTCGAGCCTTATCGGAGCAGGAATTGCCGCCATTGTGAATTAACGTTGATTTTTAACCCTGGCGGAGTTTTACGCAACGCCAGGGTTAAACTTCTTAAAAAAACTTCTGGATAACCGAAAACAGGTCTTTCTTCAACAGCGGTTTGGCCAGGTAATCATTACAACCGGCAGCCAGCGCTTTTTCCCGATCGCTGGCAAGAGCATATGCCGTTTGTGCAATAATCACAACCTTTTTGTTGATTCCTTTTATTTTAATCGTGGCTGTATAGCCGTCCATTACCGGCATTCTGATGTCCATCAGAACAAGATCAACAGCTTTGTTGCCCTGAATAACTTCCACAGCCTCTTTCCCGTTTGTGGCAAACAACAACTCTTTGCACTTGCCTTTAAGCAATTCTGCAAGATAGATGCGGGCTATGTCATCATCGTCAACAACCAAAACGGTTAATTTATCCAAAATTTCTTCAGCAACAACCTGTTTGTCCTGCGGTTTTGCCTCGGTTTGCTCTATAAAGTTTGTAATTCCGGGCTTCTCATCCTGATCAACAAATTCTTCGAAAAACAAAATATTATAAGTCTGACTTTCAGATATTTCCTCAAAGAAAGCTTTTCCTTTCAGAATAAAAAATCCGGAACCGTTATTGAATTTCAACCGGCAATTTTCCTCTGTTTTACCGGCTTTCAAATTCTTTAGATAAAACTGGAACGACTCAACATAATCAGCATCAACAAAATCAGTAAAAGTTTTTTCCAAAATCTCCTTTTCAGATTTCTTCAGCAAATTTCTGCCGGCTGCATTTACTTCAACAATTTTGTATGTTTCGTTCAGTATCACATATCCTGCAGGAGCATGTTTAAACAAGCCGGCATATTTATTTCTTTCCTTTACAACTTCTGAGAGAAAAACACGGATGTCGTTTTCCGAAATTTCGTTGATTGAAACCTGCCCGTCATTTCCGGCACGAACTGTAATTCTCCCTTCCATAAATGCCTCAAACAAAGCATCATTATTTTTTTCGATATGGCCTTTCTGATTGGTTAAATCCTGCTGTTTCTCCATAGCAAATCCGGTTTTGTCTTAACGAATAAAATATGTTGACAATATATTGATATTTTGATAATGCAAAAACAAAATTTTGCGATTACGAGAGACATGCAGAAAAAAGTACTTGAAAAACAAACTGCGGATTTGACTGAAATGCAAAAAGAAAGGGCAGCTCATCAGCTGCCCTCAAATGTTAACCCCCAAACACACAAGCAATACAGAACGTATTGCACTACAAATGTAACAATCCTTTTTCCAAATCCAAAAATCTTCAAATCTTTTTTTTAAAAAAAATAAGTTTAGCAATTGCAGCTTATAAAATAATGTACCAGTGATGCAAATGCTGCACCGGCAATTGGTCCGGCTACCGGAATCCAGGAGTACTGCCAGTCGGAATTGTCTTTATTTTTCAGCGGAAGCAATGCGTGCACAATTCTGGGGCCCAGGTCGCGTGCAGGATTAATGGCATACCCCGTTGTTCCGCCCAGACTAAGGCCGAGCGAAAAAACAACCAGTGCAACCGGCAGCGCCCCCAACGAACCAAGACCCACTTTGGTACTGCCAAAACTTTCATATTCGAGCTGTGGCATCGTAATTAACAATACGGCAAGAACAAGCACAAACGTTCCGGCAAACTCCGAAAAGAAATTGCTCCGAAAATGACGAATGGCAGGTGCTGTGCAAAAACAGGCCTTTTTTGTCCCGGCAGTTTCGGTAATATTAAAATGGTTTCTGAAAAAAACATATACCGTAAAAGCGCCCAGCATTGCCCCCAGCATTTGAGCCAGAATAAAAGGTACAACCTTGGCCCACTCAAATAAACCACTGAATGCCAAACCTAAAGTAACTGCCGGGTTGATGTGCGCTCCGCTTAAATCAGCTGTTGTTAGAACGCCAACAAACACTGCCATAGCCCATCCTGCAGTTATTACAATCCATCCGCTGCCATGGCTATGGGTTTTATCGAGGTTCACGTTGGCAACAACCCCATTCCCGAGCAGAATCAAAATAAATGTGCCTAAAAATTCTCCAAAATACTCTATCATATCTCTTTCGTTTTAATCTTCAAAATAGTAATTTTTTGCCGTTGCATTGAACGCTTCAATTTGCTCCTGCTGCCATTTTTCATCCCTTCCCAACTCTCTTGCCAGCATTTTTGCCACTTCGGGAGCCATTCGCACACTTTCCCTGGCGTCGAGGAACAGCGCCCGTGTTCTGCGCGCAAGTACATCTTCAACCGTTCGTGCCCACTCTTTTCGCACGGCCCACGCCACCTGCGATTTCAGAATACTCAATTTCTCACTTAACCATCCTGCCCATTCTGATTCTTCTTCGGAAATGGCAAGAATTTCCTCCTTGTCGAGGCCATATGGCGCCAACGGATCGGTATGCGGATCCAGATCCATCCGGAATCCATGAACAGGCAGATGATGGGTAATGCAGTCACGTTCAGGCAGTCCGCCCAGCATAACGGCTTTATCAATGGTGTCTTCTGCCATTTTTCGGTAGGTAGTCCATTTCCCTCCGATAATTGTAATAAGCCCTGAAATGGAAATCAGAATTTTATGTCCACGCGAAATTTCCTTGGTGGCTTTCTTTCCGCCTTCAGGTTTTGCCAGCGGTCGCAACCCGGCAAATACACTCAGCACATCTTTCCGGGTTGGCTGCTTCACCAGATACTGACCCGCAGTATTCAGCACAAAATCAACTTCCGACTCCAGTGCCACCGGTTCAAGTGAATGATTTTCAATCAGCGTATCGGTTGTTCCCACCACCACATGGTTGTGCCACGGAACAGCAAACATTACACGGCCATCGGAAGTATGCGGAACCATAACGGCATAATCGTTCGGAAGAAAACTTCTGTCGAGAATCAGGTGAATACCCTGACTGGGCGTAATCATTTCCGGCTTGCCCGGTTCATCCATCTGAATCACTTCATCGGCAAAAACACCGGTGGCATTAATTACTACTTTCGCTTTGATTTTCAACTCTTCTCCCGCTTCCTGATCAACAGCAACCACACCATTTATCAGTTCGCCATCCTTTATCAGCTGTGTCACCCTGCAGTAATTCAGCAAAGTTGCACCATAATCAACGGCAGTTTGCGCCAGCGAAATGGCCATTCGCGAATCGTCAAACTGGCCGTCCTGATAAATTACGCCACCCTTCAACCCTTCCTGTTCAACAGTTGGAAGTGCTTCAATGGCTTCTTCCCGCGAAAGATGTTTCGACGGCCCTAACCCCAATTTACCGGCCATGATGTCGTAAACTTTCAATCCAACGGTGTAAAACGGCCCTCCCCACCATTCGTAAGTTGGTATAACAAACGACTGATTTACAACCAGGTGTGGGGCATTTTTAAACATCAGTCCGCGTTCTTTTAATGCTTCAAAAACCAGCGAAACATCTCCCTGCTGCAGATACCGCACACCGCCGTGCACAAGTTTGGTGCTCCGGCTCGAAGTTCCCTTGGAAAAATCGACCTGCTCGAGCAACAGGGTTTTATAACCTCTTGACGCAGCATCAACCGCACATCCCAGGCCGGTGGCTCCGCCTCCGATAACGACAATGTCCCATTTCGTTTTTCGTATCCTTTTTAAAATCGATTTTCGGTCCATATTTTTGGTTTTATCCGTTGTGTTTAATGTTGTTCATACCAGGCTTTGCTTCTTTCCACAGCTTTTTTCCAGTTTGCAATCACTTTTCTGAATTCTTCCCTGTTTTCTGCCGGCTGAAATTTGCGGTCCACTTGCCACTGTTCTTTCACCTCGTCCATATTTTTCCAGAAACCGGTTGCCAGACCTGCCAGGTAAGCTGCTCCAAGCGCAGTAGTTTCTGTAACTTTTGGCCTCACAACACTGGTATTTACCACATCGGCCTGAATTTGCATGAGCAGGTTATTCACTCCCGCACCACCATCAACACGTAGTTCGGGTACATCTATTCCTGCATCTTCGGCCATGGTTTTAATCACCTCCATTGAACGCAAAGCGATGGATTCCAATGCTGCACGGGCAATGTGCGCTTTTCCTGTCCCCCGGCTCAATCCAATAATGGTTCCCGAAGCGTACTGATCCCAATGGGGTGCACCCAAACCCACAAACGCCTGCACAAATGAAACCCCTCCACTGTCGGGCACCTGCGAGGCAAGTTCTTCAATTTCGGCAGAAGTTTTTATTATTCCAAGTTGATCGCGCAACCACTGCACCACAGCACCGGCAACAAAAATACTTCCTTCGAGTGCATAGGTGGTTTTACCGTTTACCTGCCAGGCAATGGTAGTCAGCAGTTTATGTTTCGAAGCAATGGGTGTGTTTCCGGTGTTCATCACCACAAAACAACCGGTACCGTAAGTGTTTTTCACCATGCCTTCTTCAATGCACATTTGTCCGAACAACGCTGCCTGCTGGTCGCCGGCAATTCCTGCTACCGAAATCTCTTCTCCGAATAAACTTTTGTCGGTTTTACCGTAAACTTCGCTGCTTTGCCTTACTTCAGGAAGTATTTCCTTTGGAACTCCCAGAATTTCCATTAATTCAGCATCCCACTCAAGGGTGTGAATGTTAAAAAGCAAAGTTCGGCTGGCGTTGGTCACATCGGTAATGTGCAGTTTTCCTCCCGTTAGTTTCCAGATGAGCCATGTGTCCACTGTTCCAAATGCCAGTTTTCCGGCTTCGGCCTGTTCGCGGGCACCTTTCACATTGTCCAGAATCCATTTGATTTTTGTTCCCGAAAAATAGGCATCGATGACCAGGCCTGTTTTTTCAGCAAAAGTTGTTTCCAGGCCACGGTCTTTCAGTTCATCGCAAATGCCTGCGGTTCGACGGTCTTGCCAAACAATGGCATTGTAAACGGGTTCGCCGGTTTCGCGGTTCCAGATCAGGGTAGTTTCCCGCTGATTGGTTATGCCAATGCCGGCAATTTCTGAAGGAGAAACTTTCTGTTTTTCCAAAACTTCCCGCGCCACTTTAAGCTGGGTTTCCCAAATAGCTTGCGGACTGTGCTCCACCCACCCCGGACGAGGGTAAATCTGCTCAAACTCCTGCTGCGCGGTACCGGCTATTTCACCTGAATGATTGAAAAGAATTGCCCGGTTGCTTGTAGTGCCGGAATCGAGTGACAGAACGTATTTTTGCATGGTTTAATGTTTTATTTTGAATTGGAGCTTTGAAAATACAACAATTCGGGGAAATCTG
Source organism: uncultured Mariniphaga sp. (assembly GCA_964500105.1). Taxonomy (GTDB): domain Bacteria; phylum Bacteroidota; class Bacteroidia; order Bacteroidales; family Prolixibacteraceae; genus Mariniphaga. Next base: position 10,559 of record CAZCPH010000015.1, read on the forward strand.
AAGAAAGTTTTTTATTCTTCTTACTTTTACCGTCCGAAAAGCAAAGGGATGAATATTAAAACGAACAAAATCGGTTTAATCGGGAGTGGAAGCTGGGCCACAGCCATTGCCAAAATGCTGATGGAAAATGTGGAACAAATCAACTGGTTTTTCAGAAAAACAGAAACCATAAAAAGCTTCAAAAAACTGGGAAATAACCCCCGTTACCTGCAGAGTGTAGAGTTTGATGTAAACCGAATCAATTTTTTCAATCAGGTTGATGAACTGGTTTCCGCTTCTGACATCATTGTTCTGGCGGTGCCTTCAGCGTTTTTGCCCGACATTCTGGAAAGACTGAAAACCGATTTGAGCAGCAAATATTTTCTATCGGGTATTAAGGGTATTGTAACCAGCGAAAATTTGCTTGTTGCTGAATACCTGAACAAATATTTCAATGTTCCTCTTGAGAGTGTTGGTGTGATTGCCGGCCCGTGCCACGCGGAAGAGGTGGCACTTGAAAAACTCTCATACCTGACTGTGGCAAGCCTCGACGAAACCAAAGCTGCAAATTTCGCCAAATTGATTCAAAGCCATTACATTTCTGCCTCAACATCGGATGATATTTGGGGGACGGAATACGCCACTGTAATTAAAAACATTATTGCCATTGGTGCCGGAATTGCTCATGGACTCCGCTACGGCGACAATTTTCAGGCTACGCTTGTTTCCAATGCCATACAGGAAATCAAGCGGTTTGTTGACGCCGTTCATCCCATTAGCCGCGACATTAAAGATTCGGCTTACCTGGGCGATTTGCTGGTGACGGTTTATTCGCAGTACAGCAGAAACCGATTGCTGGGTACGTTAATTGGCCGGGGCTATTCTGTTCGCAACGCTTTCCTCGATATGAACATGGTGGCCGAAGGGTATTATGCATCAAAATCTATTCATGAAATAAACCGGAAACACAAGGTTTCGATGCCCATTTGCGACATGGTCTACTCTGTTTTGTATAAAAATCTTCAGGCGAAAAAGGAGATGATTCGATTAACAAAAATTTTGAGTTAAACGCTGGCTTTGGACAAAAAAAATGCCCTTCGCAAATCGCAAAGAGCACTTATTATCTGTATAATGGAATTTTAGAACCGATATCCGGCGGACAGGCCAAAACCTGTATTTTTTATTGCCGACTTGTCGTCCGGATAAAAATCGTTCTCCCAATTGATATTCAGCATTCCAAGCTGGGTATTGAACTGAAAAAACAATCCACCTGGAAGTTCATATCCGGCAAAAATATTTCCGCCGGCATCAAAAGGCCTGAAATAAAGTGTATTTGCACTGCTTAAACTATTCTCCTTTTTGAATTTCACATCATATTCTGCTGAGCCTGAGCCTGATTCCCACGTAGCTTTACCACCTACACCATAAGCAAGATAAGGTCCAAAACCTAGCATAAAATGACCATTGCCCAATAAAGCTTTGTACACAAAATTGATCGGCATTTCAATGTACGAAAGACTGAGTTTGTCTGCCAGGCCAGAATCTTTTGCACCTTTGGTTGACAACATCAGACCGGGCTGAAGATAAAATTCAGGAGCAACCGGAATCTGAACGTTCACACCTCCGTGATATCCCAGCATTAAACTGTTTTCAAGTCTATCGCCGTTAAAATCCTTTCCGTTCAGGTTCTGAAAGTTAATTCCGCCAAGAATGGCAAAGGATGTTTTTGCCGGGTAATTACCCTGTGCAACAACTGTTGTTGCCGTAAAAACTGCAAGTATTAAACCGGTTAAAAATTTTGTTTTCATTTTTTCTAATTTTAAATTGATTTTTTGTTAAAAACATGAATGTCAGGGGGCTAACATTCTGTTTCATTTTTAGCTTCCGGCCTGTTGTTTTGCTTCGGCCTGCATTTTCTCGTTAGCTGTAATTAAAAATTCAACCCTGCGGTTCTGAGCTCTTCCCGATTCCGAATCATTGGAATATTTTGGATACAACTCACCAAAACCCACTGTATTGATTCTCCGGCCCGAAATTCCATTTTGTCTCAGATAACCGGAAACCGATGTGGCACGCCTTACAGATAAGTTCTGATTGTAGTCTTCCGAACCTGTACTGTCGGTATGCCCCTGAATTTCGATGTCGGTATCAGGATAGTTATTGAGTACCACAACCAGTTTATCGAGGTTGTTTTTTGCGTCGGCAGACAGATTTGACTGGTCGAAACCAAAAAGAATCTGACTGTTGAACTCTACCACAATTCCTTCACCCACACGTTCAACCCGGGCATCGGGCACTGTTTTTTCAATCTCTTCGGCCTGTTTATCCATTTGCCGGCCTATTATTGCTCCTGCTGTACCACCCACAGCAGCTCCAATTATTGCTCCCAAAGCAGTATTTCCGGAGGCTTTTCCAACTATGGCACCGGCTGCTCCACCGGCTGCTGTGCCAACTGCGGCACCTTTTTTCGTTTTATTCCATGATGCACATCCGCCAAACAGCAGTGCTACACTTAAAATCATCACTAAACTAAGTCTCAGCTTTTTCATAATTAATGTATTTGTTATTAAAGTATTCGTTTCTGTTTTAAATCTAATTTTGTGAACTTGTGTTTTTTCAACTCAAAGTTCAATATCCAAAACATTCGCTATGCTAATTTCAAAAAGGATTCCAAAATGAATTCTGTTGTTGCCAACACAATTAAAATCCGAAACAAACACTCATAAAATATTTAAAATCAATACATAAAAGAACAAATACTCATTTTACGTTTTTCTGAAAAGAGCAGAAGTTATTATCATTTTGATAATTCATATTTTCATTCCGGAATTTTTTTTGGAAGATTTATAATGACTGAAATGGTCAAAATCCTGATTTTTGATGCCAAAAAAACCGGACTGAAACAATCCGGTTTTGATATTAAATTCGTTCACTTGTACTTAATCCCGCATCTTTTTATAGGCATTTATCAAACCGTTGGTGGAAGTGTCGTGACCGGAAACCGGCTCATCTCCATTCAATTCAGGCAGAATGGCATTGGCCAGTTGTTTCCCCAGCTCTACGCCCCATTGGTCGAAACTGTAAATATTCCAGATAATTCCCTGCACAAAAATTTTGTGCTCGTACATGGCAATTAATGAACCTAAGGTTCTCGGAGTAAGTTTTTTAACCAGAATGGAATTGGTGGGTACATTTCCCGGAAATACTTTAAACGGCGTCAATTTGGTTATTTCCTCTTCGGATTTTCCCGCTGCTTTCAGTTCTGCAACAACCTGTTCCTCTGTTTTTCCCACCATCAGCGCTTCGGTTTGTGCGAAAAAGTTCGCCAATAATTTTTGGTGATGATCACCAATCTGATTATGATTGTTTGCTGCAGCAATAAAATCGCATGGAATCAACTTGGTTCCCTGGTGAATAAGCTGATAAAAAGCGTGCTGACCGTTGGTTCCGGGTTCACCCCAAATAATTGGGCCGGTCTGGTATTCCACCTGCTCGCCGTTACGATCCACATATTTCCCGTTGCTTTCCATATTTCCCTGCTGAAAATAAGCGGCAAAGCGGTGCATGTATTGATCGTAGGGCAAAATGGCCTCGGTTTCGGCACCAAAAAAGTTGTTATACCAAATGCCAAAAAGCGCCAGAATCACCGGAATATTTTTATCGAATTCTGTATTGCGGAAATGATTGTCCATGGCGTGCGCACCATCCAAAAGTTCCATGTAATTGTCAAAGCCGATGCCCAGAACAATGGAAAGGCCTATGGCCGACCAAAGTGAATAGCGTCCTCCAACCCAATCCCAGAACCGGAACATATTTTTGGTATCGATGCCAAATTTCGCCACCTCTTTTTCATTGGTGGAAACCGCCACAAAATGGTTTTTCACAAAATTCTCATCGCGGGCAGAATCCAAAAACCAGCTGCGTGCTGAGTTGGCGTTTGTCATGGTTTCCTGGGTAGTGAATGTTTTCGAAGCAATGATAAAAAGTGTGGTTTCAGGGTTCACCTTTTTCAGTGTTTCGGCAATATGCGTACCGTCCACGTTGGATACAAAATGCAAATTGAGGTGATTTTTATAAGGCTTTAAAGCTTCGGTAACCATGAGCGGACCCAAATCGGAACCGCCAATGCCAATATTTACAACATCTGAAATACTTTTCCCCGAATACCCTTTCCATGCGCCTGATATCATTTCTTCTGAAAAAACTTTCATCTGATTGAGTACCGCATTCACTTCGGGCATAACGTCTTTACCATCGACCAACACCGGTGTGTTGCTGCGGTTACGCAAAGCCACGTGCAATACCGCACGGTTTTCGGTGGCATTAATTTTTTCGCCCGAAAACATGCTCTCAACGGCACTTTTCAGTTTGCACTCTTCAGCAAGTTCAACAAGCAATTCACGGGTTTTATCATCAACTATATTTTTCGAAAAATCAACCAGAATTTCTTCAAATTTCAGGGAATATTTTTGAAAACGTTCTGCATCTTTTTCAAACAACTTTTTCATGTGAGTGCCTTCAAAATTGAAATAAAGGTCTTCCAGTTTTTCCCAGGCAGCCGTGGACATCGGATTTATTTTTGGCAACATATTTTTATTTTTTTGATGGTTTTGAACACTCATTTTTCTGATAAAATAACCGTCGGGGCATCACAAAAAGTGTTACCACAACGAATACTATTGCAAAGATAATTTTTTGAAAAGATTCCCGGTAATTCAGAAAACAAGCTTTACCAAATATTAAGCTTCCTGCTGCTTGAAATACTCCACTTTGCCGGTTAATGCAATGGCTTTTACCTTTTCTATAAGTGCCATTTTCTGCTCCTCAGAATATTTGCTGAATGACCTTGCCAGGGCAATTTTTTCGCGCATAAATGTGGAATTTTCATTTCCTGAAACAATTACCGAAACAGGCAAAGACCAAACGAAGTACATTGCTTCTTTTATGCTCAGATAATTTGGGATTACAGGATCGTCGCTGGTCCAGTTGGCCTGTTCTTTTCTGGCAAAAAAGCGTCCGTCGGCCAACGATTTGATGGCCATAATTCCCAGGTTGCGTTCAAGCGCTTTGGGCATTACATTTTCCGTAAAACTGAACCAGGAAGGATCGAGCACATTTACCGGCATTAAAACTCCGTCAAACAAATCACTCTGCTCTGTGCGCTCCAGCATTCGTGCATGGGCAAACGGGTTTTGGTGCCCCGTAAAACCGATATATTTAATTTTTCCCTGTTCTTTGGCTTTTAAAAGTACTTCCAGCACTCCGTTTGAAATCCGGTCGTCAACATCCTGCGGGGTGCGAATAGAGTGCACCTGGTACAAATCAATCTGATCGACCTTTAGCCGACGCAACGAACCTTCCAGATGCTCCTGCACGGTTTTGGCATCAGGTCCGGTTGTTTTGGTCATCAGGAATATCAAATCACGGTATTTGGGTGTAAGATATTTTCCGTAACGTTCTTCGCTCACGCCCTGCGAATAGCTTTCAGCCGTGTCGAAAAACCGCACTCCGCCTTCCAGCGAGGCTTCAATCACTTCCTGCGCATCGCGTTCGGTAGTCCAGCCCACATGAAATCCGCCGGTGCCAAGCATGGTAACGTATTCACCTGTGCGTCCGAATTTTCGTTTTGGAAGCACTTCGCCAAGACGGTCGTTTTCTGTTTTTTTCCCAAAAGCGGCACTGCTGATTGATAATCCTGCAGTTAAACCGGCCATCGATTTTAAAAATGTTCTCCTGTCTGTCATCTTTCTGGTTTTTTATTATTCTGTATTATATACCTCAAACACAGAAAATTGTTTAACTTTTCCCAACTTTTTTCACCCCGTTCCCGGAAAATGGGCTAAACATTCCTGAAGCAGTTGATAGAATTTCCCTAATTTAGATGCAGATTTCATTTCAAAAACATCAAACATAAATTATCGCTTATGAAAAGGCTTTTCATTTTCAGCTTGCTGATGGCATTCAATTTTGCTGCAGCAATTGCCCAAACTCAATCCATTCAAAAATCGCCAGTTTTAACCGAAGCTTCGCCTGAAAGTGTTGGGATCTCTCCGGAACGGCTTGCGCGAATCGACAAAATGTGCGATGAAGCGGTTGCTGAAGGACAGGTACCAGGAATTGTTTCGCTGGTTGCCCGCGATGGCAAAATAGTGCATTGGAAAGCCTACGGAATGGCCGAAAATCAAAAAAACCGCCAGCTGAAACGCGATGATATTTTTCGCATCGCTTCGCAATCCAAAGCCATTACTTCTACCGCTGTAATGATGCTTTGGGAAGAAGGAAAGTTTCAGCTCGACGATCCCATTTCTAAGTATATTCCGGAATTTAAAAACCCGCAGGTTTTAAGTCGTTTTAAATACAGCGACACCACCTGGACCGGAGTGCCGGCCAACAAAGAAATTACCATAAGGCATTTAATCACACATACTTCGGGCATCGGATACGGAATTATTGACGGTGACGAACGGATAAAAATGATTTACCAGAAAGCCGGAATCACCGATTTGTTTACCACCGAAAACATTACTATTGAACAGAGTGTAAAAAAACTGGCAAAATTGCCGCTTCACCATCATCCGG
>CAZCPH010000016.1:0-2220 GCA_964500105.1 uncultured Mariniphaga sp.
TGATTGATAAAGGTCCGAGTGCCCGTTCCATACAGCTCGAATTGCATCCGTTTACGCTCATAGGGGCAACTACCCGTTCGGGTTTGCTTACTTCGCCGCTGCGGGCCAGATTTGGCATAAATGCTCATCTGGAGTATTACGACAATACCGTGCTTACCGGGATAGTGAAACGTTCGGCTCACATTCTGGATGTGGAAATAAGTGATGAAGCTGCAATAGAAATTGCCGGAAGAAGTCGCGGAACACCTCGAATTGTGAATTCATTGCTGCGGCGTGTGCGCGATTTTGCCCAGGTTAAAGGCAATGGTAACATCGACATTGAAATAACCAGAACGGCTTTAAAAGCCATGAATATCGATCAGCACGGACTGGATGAGATGGACAACCGCATTTTGCTTTGTATTATCGATAAGTTTAAGGGAGGTCCGGTAGGAATTTCAACCATTGCTACTGCAGTAGGTGAGGATAGCGGCACCATAGAAGAGGTTTATGAACCATTTCTGATTAAAGAAGGATTTATAAAACGCACACCCCGCGGAAGGGAAGCCACTGAAATAGCTTACAAACACCTGGGAAGGATAAAATACGGGGATTCACCCACATTATTCTGATTCCACCAGCTTAATTTCGAACAGACGTGGCCACCACTTTCCGGTTACAAAAATCCTGTTTGTCTCTTTATCGTAGGCAATTCCGTTCAAATAATCGATGGAATCACCGGAGGTGGTGTACATATTTAAAATTCCTTCGAGGTTAATTTCTGAAAGAACTTTTCCGGTTTCCGGATCTATTTGCACAATCAGATTGGTGGTGTAAACATTGGCGTAAATGGTCCCGTTAATATATTCCAGCTCATTCAGATAATTGATTATTCCCCTATTATTTGCCACCTGAACTTTTTTTACTTCAGAAAAATCAGTTGGGTCGAGCCAGGTTAACTCATGTGTTCCATTGCTCATTATCAGGTATTTTCCATCATTTGTAAGACCCCAGCCTTCCCTTGATTTGAAGGTAAAACTGTCAATTACGGCAAAATCACTAAGGTTGTAAACAAAACCTTTTTGAGCACGGTAGGTCAGCTGGTAAATTTTGTCGTTCAGAATAGTAATTCCTTCGCCAAAATATTTTTCATCGAGCAAATGCTGCATTAAAATGTTTCCGTTATTCAAATTCACTTTAAACAAACCCGACGAACCGTTTTCACCTGTTCCTTCATAAAGGAAACCGTTGTAAAATTCCAGTCCCTGTGTAAAAAATTTTCGGTTGTGCGGGTAATCTTTCACCGTTGTATAGCTGTATTTTTTGGGTTGTACATCAGAAACCACGTTAACGGTGACAGAGCGTGAGTTGTTTACATCATCAGTTTTTGTAGCAATAACATTCAAGGTGTTTCTGCCAAGCTTATTCAGCTGAAGGTCAGATACCGTAAAATCGAGTTCACTGGTTTCTTTTAAAAGGTTGTTTTCGTAAAAAAGCTTAATGTTATCTATTTCACCGTTTTTAAGTTTTGTTTGAACCCGAACCGATACATCATTTCCGTAAATGTAATTTTGAGACTGAGGAATTACAGTAATTGAACTCACTGGTTTACGCGACCTTTTGGGTTTATTTGAACACGAAAAAAAGGTAATAAACAAACAAAAAAGGATTACAAAAGGGAATATGGATCGTTTCATAATTATTGCTTTAATGCACACATAAAACTTGTTAAACAGCTTTTTTGCCCAAAATTAATAAATTAACGAAGTGGTGCAATTGAACCAAAAGAAAGCAAATGAATACTATCTTTGTTTGAAAATTAAACACCATTGAATCCGTTTAAAAAATTAGCGGGAGATACAGCCATTTACGGAATGAGCAGCATTGTTGGCCGGTTTTTAAACTGGTGGCTTATGCCGCTGTATGTCAATTTATTTGCTCCTGAAGAATATGGGATTGTAACCAACCTTTATGCATATGTAGCCTTTTTTATGGTGTTTTTAACCTACGGAATGGAAACGGGATTTTTCAGGTTTGCATCCAAAAATTCAGATGCTGAAAAAGTTTATTCAACTTCACTTTTATCGTTGTTTATTTCCTCTTCAGTGTTTCTGGTTTTTATTATTTTATTTAAAAATCCTTTGGCAAATCTGATCAGATACCCGGAATATCCCGAGTACATTTTGTGGTTTGGGTTTATTCTGGCCATCGATGCGTTTACGGCCATTCCTTTTGCCCGCC
>CAZCPH010000016.1:2230-16863 GCA_964500105.1 uncultured Mariniphaga sp.
CGCCTGAGATTAAACAACAGACCGGTAAAATTTGCAGTGGTAAGGTTGATAAACATTGGTTTTAATATCGCTTTCAATTTGTTTTTTCTGTTGCTTTGCCCAAAACTGATTGAAAATAAACCTGATTCAGTGATAAGGTTAGTTTATTCTCCGGAAATTGGCGTGGGTTATGTGTTTATTTCGAACTTATTGTCTTCGGTTGTTACACTGTTGTTGTTGTTGCCCGAAATATTCAAGTTCTCTTTCTATTTCGATAAAGCACTTTTACGGAAAATGCTGAGCTATTCTTTTCCTATTCTGATAGTGGGAATGGCTGGTATTTTAATACAACAAATCGACAAAATTCTCATACCGTTTTTGATTCCTGAAGATAAATTTCCCATGAAACAGCTGGGTATTTACGGAGCGGGAGTTAAAATTGCGGTTTTAATGAACATGTTTATCCAGGCTTTTCGTTATGCATTCGAGCCCTTCTTTTTTTCTCAGACAGCAAGCAAAAACGACAAAAACATTTACGCCGAAATTATGAAGTACTTCGTAATTTTCGGGTTGTTAATTTTTCTGGGAATGATGTTTTACATCGATGTAATAAAGCTGATTATACCCTTGGAATATGAAGAAGGTTTTTCCATTGTTCCGGTTGTTATGCTGGCCAATCTGTTTTTTGGAATCTATTTTACACTTTCGCTGTGGTATAAATTAACCGACATGACACGGTACGGCGCTTACATTTCAGTTTTGGGAGCAGTTATTACTATCGTTTTAAATTTTATTTTGATTCCGGTTTTTGGTTATAAAGGCTCAGCATCAGCACTTTTAGCCGCCTTTTTTGTTATGATGGTGGTTTCCTATTTCTTTGGACAGAAGTATTATCCTGTACCCTATAATCTGAAACGAATAGGCACCTATTTTTTTGCAGCAGCAGTTTTATATATTTTATCACTATTTTCGTCCTCACAACCAACGGTTATTAAATTTTCGGTAAACACATTTTTATTGTTGGTTTTTATTTTAACAGTATATAAACTGGAAAAAAATCAGCTGAAACGATTATTCAGCCGAAATGTGACAAAATAAATGAATTAAATATCAAAAAGTATTAATTTTGCGCAAATGAAAGAGTTTAAAGGAAAAACCATAGCCATTGCAAGCGATCATGCCGGTTTCGATAAGAAACAGGTGATTATCCGATTTTTTGAAGAGAATGGAATTTCCTATAAAGATTTTGGCTGTTTTTCCAACGAAAGCTGCGATTACCCGGATTTTGCACATCCCATTGCCCATGCCATCGATAAAGGTGAATATGAAACCGGCATTACCTTTTGCGGAAGCGGACAAGGAATCAGCATTACTGCAAATAAACATCAGAACGTACGTTCGGCACTTTGCTGGAATCCCGAAATTGGCGCTTTAGCCAGGCAGCATAACAATGCAAATATTTGTGCTATTCCGGCACGTTTTGTTACCGACGATGAAGCGGTAGAAATTGTAAAAGCCTATTTAAGTGCCGAATTTGAAGGTGGAAGGCATGCCCGCAGAATAGCAAAAATACCTGTGAAGCAATAATATTTTTAAAGTGAAATTGAATTAAAAACAATTGATATGCTGTCGAATACTTGTAAATATGCCCTCAGGGCTCTGATTTATCTGGCAAAGTTTTCCAAAGAGGAGAAAATGATTGGAATCAAAAAAATTTCTGAAGATTTGAAATTATCCTCACCTTTTTTAGGAAAAATTTTACAAAACCTGGTAAAACAAAAACTGCTGGTTTCAACCAAAGGGCCCAATGGTGGCTTTGCACTTGCCAAACCTTCTGCTGAAATTACTTTGTGGGACATTGTTACCAAAGTTGATGGTGAAGAATTTTTTACCAACTGCCTCATCAGACTTGAGCCTTGCCGAACCCATGATCCGTCAAAACCACTTTGCCCGGTTCACTCCCAGTACGATAATTTACGGAAGGAAATAGCCAATTTTTATCAGGGAACCACGCTTGCAATTGTCGGAAAAGACATTGAAAAATATGAAGATCTGGTAAAACTTTAGATCAGATTTTCGAATTCAGGCATATTTTTCCCACTTTCTTCCCGAAATAAAAAGGTAAAAGAAAAATGTTGCTGCCACAATGCCGGCACTGTTGGCCAAAAAATCGTAAAAATTGCTGCTTCGCGAAGTAGAAACGATGTGTTGAGCAGCTTCCAAAATTGCTGCAAACAACAGCGAAACAGCCGGTGCATAAAAGTAGTGGTTCAATTTTAACTTTTTAAAGGGCACAAACAACAGCAGGCAAAAAACAAAAAACAACCCGAAATGAACGAGTTTATCGAAATGCGGAATGCTTAAAAAAGGTTTTTTAGGTAAACCGCTTGCCGGAACAAATAAGCCATAACAAATTAGTGCTAACCAAATTAGAGGCTTTATAAATATTTTTAATACCATTTAGTGTTTTATTGAAACAGCGCAAAGTAACAAAATCTATGGCAGGAATTTACATTCATATCCCGTTTTGCCGGCAAAAATGTTACTATTGCGATTTTTACAAAACAGTTAATACCAATTACACAAACAGCTTTCTTTCTGCTCTGGAAAAAGAAGCTGCACTCCGAAAGGATTATATTTCAAACGAGATAGTAAAAACCATCTATTTTGGCGGAGGAACTCCTTCTGTATTAACAGAAAATCAGCTTTCGTTTATTCTAGATTTTTTAAATAATTTTTTTTCGGTTAGTCCTGATGCTGAAGTTACTTTTGAAGCCAATCCCGATGATTTGACCATGGAGTATCTTACTCAGTTGAAGAAATTGGGAATAAACAGGTTAAGTATTGGAATTCAATCGTTTAACAATGAGATTTTAAAGAAAATGAACAGGCGGCACAATGCAGAACAGGCCCGGGAAGCTGTTGAAAATGCCGCTATTGCCGGTTTTTCAAACCTGAGTGCTGATCTCATTTATGGATTACCCGGCTTATCTCTTCAGCAATGGAAAAACAGCCTTTCCCGGGTTTTTCAGCTACCGGTCAATCATCTTTCTGCATACCATTTAACTTATCATCAGGGTACGCCTTTTTATACCTGGCTTAAAAAAGGAACTTTAAAAGAAATTACTGAAAATGAAAGTATTAAACAGTTTAACCTTTTGATGGAAGAAGCAGGGAAAGCAGGTTTCGAACAATACGAAATATCAAATTTTGCCCGCGAAGAATTGTATTCGAAACACAATTCAGCCTACTGGACAGGTGAAAAGTATCTGGGATTAGGACCTTCAGCACACTCTTTTAACGGAAATTCGCGCCGCTGGAATATTGCTCATGTTGAAGGTTATATACGTGGTGTTGAAAGCAATACTTCCTGTTTTGAAGAAGAACAGTTAACGGAAAAAGACCGGTATAACGAGTATATTTTAACCCGGATTCGAACAAAATGGGGTATTTCCATTCAGGAAATTGCCGAACGCTTTGGTCCAGATTATGCCGGTTTGGCTGAAAAAGAAGCTACAAAATACCTTCAGTTTGGAAAAATGAAGGAAACCGGCGGTATTTTCACGTTGACCAAAGAAGGTCTTTTTGTGTCAGATGATTTGATGACCGATTTTATGATTATCTGATTGTTAACCAAATCTTTGAATCAAACCTTCGATTTTATAAATATTGTTAATGGGAAGTGTGTCTGTTTTAAAAATTCTATCTTAGCAGGTCTTAAAAAAAAAGCTTGAATGTTTGTTAAAATTGTAAACGAATCGAATAATCCGCTGCCGGAATACAGTACTGCACTTTCGGCGGGAATGGATTTACGTGCGTTTTTGGATGAACCGGTTGTTTTGAAACCGCTTGAACGGAAACTGATTCCAACGGGATTATATATTGAATTGCCCAAAGGTTACGAAGCTCAAATCAGACCCCGAAGCGGGCTGGCAATTAAAAAGGGCATAACCGTGCTAAACACGCCGGGCACCATTGATGCCGATTACCGTGGCGAAATCAGGGTGATTTTGATCAATCTTTCAAACGAAGATTTTATTGTTGAAAATGGTGAGCGCATTTGCCAGATGGTAATAGCAGCGCACGAAACAGTGCAATGGAATTTGGTTGAATTTTTGAGCGAAACCCAAAGGGGAGCCGGTGGTTTTGGACATACCGGTAAAAATTAAAAGAAAGCAACAGAAAATTATTAAAGTGTTGTTTCGTTTAAATTACCACAAAACAAACAGATCACCGAAGTTTTTTTTTGATAATTTGATTGATTAAAATGAATAAAACAATAATAAAATGGGTGCTGATGTTGCTGCTGCCGGGAATGATTTTTGCCTGCTCAGGAACAAAAAGTATTGGGCAAAACAGCAACGAAATTGTTGAAGATGAATTGGAAGAAAAAGAGCTTCCGCTGGAAGAGCAGAAGCAAATGGAATTTGACTATCTGTTTGTTGAAGCCATAAAGGAAAAGAGCCTTGGAAACCCGCAAAAGGCCATTCAGCTTTTATCCGGATGTCTCGAAATCAGTCCGAATTCATCTGCAGCCATGTACGAGCTGGCAACAATTCATGCCGAAAACAACGATTTTACAAGTGCTTCCCTGCTCCTCGAAAAAGCAATCAAGCTTAATCCTGACAACAAATGGTACAGTTTGCTGCTGGCACAAATTTACCAGCAAACAAGGCGGTTTAACGAAGCAGCTGAAATTTACAAAAACCTGTTACAGCACGAACCCGAAAACCTGGAATATTTGTTTATGAATGCAGCGTTGCTGTCGAATGCCAATAAAATTCCTGAAGCCATTGAAGCCTACAATAAGCTGGAAGAAAAAGTGGGTATAAATGAACAGATTTCTGTTTCGAAGCAACAATTGTATGTAGAAAACGGACAGGTTGAGAAAGCTTTTGAAGAGATTGAAAAACTGATTGCAGACAATCCAGAGGATCCCAAATATTACGGATTGATGGCAGACCTGTTTCAAAGTCAGGGCGATTCGGTTAACGCGCTGAAATATTACAGAAAAATTCAGGAAATAGACCCTGAAAATGGGTTTGTACACTTTTCTCTGGCCAATTATTATCTCCAAAACGGCGAGATGGAAAAGTCGTTTGAAGAAACGAAACAGGGATTCCGGAGCCAGGATGTTGATTTGCAGACAAAACTTCAGCTTTACATGATGTTAACAGCTAATCCGGCACAATCGGGGATGCAGCCCGAAAAAGAAAAGGAGCTGGTTGACATTTTGATGGAACTGCACCCCAATGAGCATATAGTTTACACCGTTTTGGCTGAAAGTTTGCTTAAAAACAGAAAGCTGGAGGAAGCGCGCTCTGCACTTTTAAGCGCCATTGAAATAGAAAAGGGTGATTATATTCTTTGGGAACGGGTGTTGTTTATCGACAACGATTTGCAGGACTGGCAAAGCTTATACGATCACAGCAGTCAGGCTATGGATTTGTTTCCCAATCAGCCTCAGGTTTACTTCCTTCACGCCATAGCATGCATTCAACTCGAAAAATTTGATGAAACACTTACCGTTTCAGACGAAGGATTGATGTATGTTTTGGACAACAAACAAATGGAAGGGCAGTTTTTAATGTTAAAAGGCGAAGCTTATTATAAAACAGGGAAAAGGAAAGAGGCTTTTGAATTGTTTGATCAGTCGGTTGAACTGGATCCGGATAACCACATTGCACTGAACAATTACGCTTATTACCTGTCGCTTACCGGAGAGAATCTGGATAAGGCGGAACGAATGAGCGGAAAAGTAATTGAACGCTTTCCCGAAAATTCAACATACCTCGATACCTACGCCTGGGTGTTGTTTAAAAAAGGAGAGTACAAGCTGGCCAGATTTTATATGGAATCGGCCATAAAGAACGGTGGAGAGGAGAATGGAACGCTTCTGGAACATTATGGTGATATACTTTTTAAACTTCAGCAAACCGACGAAGCAATAAAATACTGGCAGAAAGCCAGGGATTTGGGAGAGGTTTCGGAACTGCTGGATAAAAAAATTCAGGAACGTAATTATTTTGCAGAGTAGATGAAAAATCAATTTCCGGATATTCGCAATAAAGTTTTCATTTTACTTTTTTTATTGATGGTGGCAGTTTCTTCATGCCGAACTTCACGCGATTTGTCAACAGAACGTTTAAAGCCTTTGTCGCCCGAAAAACTACTGGAAAAAGTGGAAGAAAATGCATTTGATTACTCGGATTTAACCATTCGCCGAATCAATGTTCAGTTTTCAAACAGCTCCTCAAAAACCAGTTTCAGGGCAAATCTGAAAGCACAAAAAGATGAGAAAATTCTGGCATCAATCAGTAAAATAAATATTCCGGTTGCACGAATTTTGCTCACACCGGGCGATTTAATTTATGTGAATTACATCGACAGAAATTATTTTAAGGGCGATTATTCTTTTTTAAGCAATTTGTTGAATTTTGAACTTTCTTTTGAAACTATTCAGGCAATTCTTTCAAACAACGCTGTTTTTTCATACTCAGAGAACAGCAATCAGCAGTTCAACGCGTTTGTGCAAGATGGTAATTATGTACTTCAGTCGGCAAACAGCCGGCAGGATGTAAAAACCGGCAGGCTGAAAAGTTTTTTTGCCGGCCGCGGTCTGCAGGCCTCAAATGCCGGCAACGAATCTGAAAGCGACATTGAGCAAACAATGGTTTTCAATTCGCGAACTTTTGTACTCGAAAAGCTGGTGTTCTACGATCCGTTTAATGAGTGGAATATGGAAGTCAATTTCAGCGATTTTATGCGGGTTGGAAGAAAAGACTATCCGGGCACCATCGATTTTAAAATGGTGTCGCCTGACGAAGCAACAGAGTTAAAAATTAAACTGAATGGTTTTTCAACAGAAACAATTGATGCAATAGATATAAATATACCTGACAGCTACGGGCAAATCAGGGTACGGTAATCAATTCGGTTTGAAAACCCGGGAAAACCATGAGAATATGAAAACTTGGGCATTAGCGGGCTTACTTTTACTTCTGCAGTTTTCTGCTCTGGGGCAGTCGCTTTCTGATTTGCAGCAGAAAAAGGAGAATGCTGCAAAAGAAATTGAATTAACCGCCCGGTTGCTTACCCAGGTTCAGCAAAAAGAGAAAGTATCTTTAAACAGTCTGCAGCTTCTTAATAACAACATTCAGCAGCGTAATACCATAATTTCAAACCTGAATGCTGAAATCAGGCTTTATCAGGATTTCATCCAAAATAACGAACTGGCTGTCAATTTACTCTCTTCAGATCTGGATAAAATGAAAGAAGAGTATGCTCAGCTTATCCGATTGGCCTATCTTCACAGGAGTTCGGGTAATCAGTTGCTTTTTTTGCTGTCGGCCGAGAATGTTAATCAGGCATACCGGCGTTTGCTTTATATGAGACGATACACTCAGTTCAGAAACGACCAGGCTGTTACCATGAAAACGCTTCAGCAATTGCTGAATGAAAAGGCGAAAAACCTTGAAGAACTGAAAGCAACACGGCAAGAGTTGTTAGCCGAAACGCGCAACGAAACTCAGAAGTTGGCTCAGGAAAAAAACAGGCAAAACCAGGAAATCCAGGAATTGAAGAAACAGCAGCGCGATTTGCGGCAAAAACTGGATCAGCAGCGCCGTATTGAGCGACAGCTCGAGCGTGAAATTCAGCGAATAATTGAGGAAGAGGCAAGAAAGAACCGCGAAGCCGGTGAACCTGCCTATACGTTAACACCTGAGCAAAAACTGGTTGGCGAAAGTTTTGAACAAAACAAACTACGGCTTCCCTGGCCGGTGGAACGCGGAATTATTACCGAACGTTTTGGTATTCACCGGCATCCGGTTCTCGAAAATGTGCAGGTTCGAAACAATGGCATCAACATTGCCACTGAACCTGGTTCAAAAGTACGTGCTGTTTTTAACGGCGAAGTGTCGCGCGTATTTGGTATTTCAGGAGGAAATTCAGCGGTAATTATCCGCCACGGAAATTTTCTGACCGTTTACTCAAACTTGTTTGAAGTAACTGTAAAGAAAGGAGACAAGGTTTCGGTCCGTCAGAATATTGGCACTGTTTTTACCGATGCTGATGACGGAAACAAATCGATTTTAAAATTTCAAATCTGGCGCGAAAGTGAAAAATTAAACCCGGAGGAATGGATTAGCAGGTAATTTTACTTCGAAATCACATAATAAGCTGCAGTAGTAAAAAAGTTACGAAACCAGGGAATTGCCGTTATTAGTTTAACCTGCTTTCGTGGTCTAAGTCCGAATTTGGTTTCGTAATTTGGGTTTATAAAAAAGAAAGTTCGTTTATTCACATGGTAGTTTTCCTTTTTCAAAATTCGTTCAAACCGGTCGATGGAAATTCCGGTTTCCTTAATTTCCATTAGTCCTTCCACCCGTGCTTGGTTTTTTTCAAAAGTTTTTAGTATCCACCTGTAGGCTGAAGACGGAAGCAGGTGAAAATAAGGCATTTTCGACAGAATTTTGTTGCTGCAAATTTGCTGGTGGCCTCCAAACGGATTTTGCCACGGTGGAAATCCCAGAAAAAACTTTCCATCGGGTTTCAGGTATTTTTTTACGAAACCCATAAATTTTTCCTGGTTGGGAATGTGCTCGATCACATCACGCATCATGATCAGATCGAAAGTTTTTCCGTTTAAATCGGCTTTATAAATGTCTTCGCAAATTAAAGTCAGATTTTCTTTTTGGGGATGATCTGAAAAAAATTCCTGAGCCAGTTCAATTCGTCCGCACGAAATATCAACACCTGTTGCTTTGCAGCCCAATTCCAAAAATGGTTTCAGGTTACCGGCTTCAGCACAGCCAATTTCCAGAATTTCTGTTTCCGGCTCCGGTTTCAACAAGTTTCCCAGATAGGGAATTACGTATTTTTGGGTGGTACGTGCCTGTTCGTTAAAGTACCTTTTTTTATCCTGATGACGTTCCTGCATGAAGATTATATGTTGGCCACCCGGCGAAGTCCCGGGGTATCCAGAAATTTGATTTTTCTGCCCTGCAGTTCAATCAGCTTGTCCTGTTTAAATTCAGAAAGTAATCTGATGACCGATTCAGTGGCGGTTCCCACCATATTAGCCAGCTCTTCGCGGGTGAGTGAAATTTGCAGGGTATTCTGGTTATCAAGTTCAAAATTTTCCCTCAGCAAAAGCAATACTTCAGCAAGGCGTTCGCGAACCGTTTTTTGTGCAATGTCGGTAATATAATCGTTGGCTTCGCGCAGTTCACGGCAAACAATTTGCAGCATATGGTGCGAAAACTGCCAGTTGTTCTTAATCAGAAAAAGCAAGGTTTGGTAAGGAATGTGGCACAAAACCGCTTCGTCAATCACTTTTGCAGTTGTACAGGCCAGCTCCTGGCTCAGCAACGACCGGTAGGCAATTATTTCGCCACGCTTTGCAAAACGAATGATTTGTTCTTTTCCGTCGATACCGGTTTTAAATATTTTTACAATACCCCGTGTAACACAAAAAAATCCGGTGAGCCTGCTGCCTTCACGGTAAATTACCGTTCCTTTTTTGTACAACGAACAGGTTTTTTCATAATTCAGCCGGTTAAATTCTTCTTCATTCAGTTTTTTAAATAACTGAAATCCACTTAAATCTGTTTCCTCCTCGGTTGGCCTTTTTAATATACTTCTCATTTCATTCAAAAAATAGTTACCGAAACTTTTTCACTGATTTACAGTTTTCTTAATCACCCTAAATATACAATTTCAATGAATATTTGAAAAACTATTTATATAGATAGTTGTATATTGTATATTTGCGGTGCAAATTAACTGAAAAACAATTAAAAAGAAAATACCATGAAACATGTTGTTGATTTAGCCTGGACAGATAAAATTGCATTTGAAACCGATATGGATGGACATAAGGTTATTATTGATGCAACAGTGGAGTCGGGTGGGAGCGATCTGGGTCCCCGGCCAAAGAAACTGATGCTTACTGCCCTCGCCGGATGCACAGGGGTGGATGTGATTATGATTTTGAAAAAAATGAAAGTGGTGCCCGAAGCATTTAATGTAATTGTTGAGGCTGATGTTACTGAAGAACATCCGAAACACTACAGCAAAATGAAAGTAATTTACCAATTTAAAGGGAAAGATTTGCCCAAAGACAAACTGGAAAAAGCAGTTAAACTTTCTGAAGAAAAGTATTGCGGAGTGACTGCCGTTTACAAGAAAGCCATGGAAATGGAAACAGAAATCAGGGTGACAGAGTAAATTAACGTATAACGAAAAAGAGAAAAGCAGCGAATTTCGTTGCTTTTTTTATGGCTCGTGAACAAATAAAAGGTTTTTTTGTCTTTTATTGCGGAAGTTTAAAAGTAAAACAATTAACAAAAATTGAAAACAATGAAGACAATTGGAAAACTAACTGGAACAATTACATTGGTTGCCATTCTTGCCATGCAGGTATTTGCAACCGATTACAAGCTGGACAAATCGAACAGCACTGTAAAATGGAACGGTAAAAAAGTTACCGGCGAACATTACGGAACAATCAATTTGAAAAGTGGAAATCTGGATGTTGTTGACAACAAAATCAAGTCAGGAACTTTTCAGATGGACATGACCAGCATTGTAAATGAAGATATTTCGAATGAATCGATGAATGAAAGACTTGTCGGACACCTGAAGTCAGACGACTTTTTTTCGGTTGAAAAGCATCCGGTATCAACACTGGTTATTAAAGAAGTGAAGCACAAAGCAGGAAACACACATTTGTTTACCGGCGATTTAATCATTAAAGGAATTACACACCCGGTAACTTTTGATGCAGAAGTAGTTATTGATGGCGACAAGTTAAGGGCAAAAGGAAAAATGGAAGTTGACCGTACTTTATACGACATCAAATTCAGGTCGGGTAAGTTTTTTTCCGATTTGGGAGACAACCTGATATACGACACCTTTACCCTCGATTTTGATGTGGTTGCGTCAGCTTCGGAAAGTACAGCCATGGTGCAGAACAAGTAAATTATTTTTTTGAAAAATAGGATTAACCCTGGAGAAATCCGGGGTTTTTTATTGAAAATCATTTCGTATGGAAAAAATTATTCATAAAGCCTCAAACAGAGGTTTTGCCGACCACGGTTGGCTAAAAGCTGCTCATTCATTCAGTTTTGCAAATTATTACGATCCCGGTAAAATTCATTTTGGTAAACTCAGGGTGCTGAACGACGATATTGTTGCTCCATCAAAAGGTTTCGGCATGCATCCGCAT
Organism: uncultured Mariniphaga sp.; assembly: GCA_964500105.1. GTDB lineage: Bacteria > Bacteroidota > Bacteroidia > Bacteroidales > Prolixibacteraceae > Mariniphaga. The sequence continues at coordinate 13,440 of CAZCPH010000016.1, forward strand.
AAAGACATGGAAATAATTACCATACCTCAATATGGAGCACTGAAACATGCCGATAATATGGGAAATGAGGCGGTTATTTCAACGGGCGAAGTACAGGTGATGTCGGCCGGAACAGGAGTTTATCATTCAGAATTCAATGCTTCGGATACTGAACCTGTGAATCTTTTTCAGATTTGGATTTTTACCAATGAGAATGGCCACAAACCCCGGTACGATCAGAAAATTTTTTCACCGCAGGAACGAATCGGAAAATGGCAGTTGCTGGTTTCGCCCGATGGACGCAACGATTCGCTGCAAATTCATCAAAATGCCTTTATATCTTCGGTTGACTCGGATGGTTTGGATGAAATTTCATACAACCTGCATTCACCGGAAAACGGAGTTTATTTTTTGGTATCAGAAGGAAGTGTGGAAGTTGAAGGAAACATCCTTGAAAAGCGTGACGCAGCTGGTTTGTGGTCATTCAGCGAACCATTGAAGATTCAGTTTAAACAGCCTTCTGGTTTGTTGGCTATTGAAGTACCCATGCATTAATTGTAAATTTCAAAAACCCGGTTTCAATTTTTTCGTAGTAGTTTTTGTACTTTAGTTTTTAATTCAAATCCTGAAATTATGATGAAATCGGTAAACCCTGCCACCGGGGAAGTTTTTCAGACATATGAGAGCCATTCTGAAAAAGGAGTGGAAAAAATTATCAATTCTGTTGACAAATGCTGGCATCAATGGAAAAAAACCACTTTTTCCCAACGCAGCCTGTTGATGCAAAACCTGGCATCGCTGCTGAAAAGCAATAAGGAAAAGCTTGCCCGCCTTATGGCTGTGGAAATGGGTAAAGTTTTGCGGGAAGGAATTGCCGAAATCGAAAAATGTGCCTGGGTTTGCGATTACTATGCCGTCAATGCCGAGAATTTCCTGGAGAATGAGATTTTTGAAACCGATTTTTCAAAATCGTATGTCAGCTACCAGCCATTGGGTACCATTTTGGCTGTTATGCCCTGGAATTTTCCTTTTTGGCAGGTTTTCCGGTTTGCAGCGCCCACGCTAATGGCGGGAAATACAGCCGTTTTGAAACATGCCAGCAATGTTCCAGGTTGTTCCGTGGCCATTGAAGACCTGTTTCGCGAAGCCGGTTTTCCCGAAAATGCTTTCCGCTCATTGCTTATAAAGAGCAATCAGGTGGAAGCGGTGATAAAACATCGCGCAGTGAAGGGTGTAAGCCTCACCGGTAGCACACCGGCCGGGAAAAGCGTAGCTTCCATAGCCGGCAACGCGTTGAAAAAATGTGTGCTGGAATTGGGAGGAAGCGACCCGTATCTTATACTGGAAGATGCTGATTTAAAATCTGCTGCGGAAATTTGCTCAGCCGGAAGGTTACTCAATGCCGGACAGAGTTGCATTGGTGCCAAACGGTTTATTGTGGTTGACAAGGTTTATTCTGAATTTCTTGAATATTTCACCCATGAGATGAATAACGCTGTTTTTGGTGATCCGTGCGATTCGGAAACCACCATGGGACCATTGGCCCGGACGAATTTACGTGATGAATTGCACCAACAGGTTGCCGATTCGGTACAAAAAGGAGCAGAAGTGGTTATTGGCGGAGCAATTCCGGAGAGAAAAGGAGCATATTATCCGCCCACAATTCTTGAAAATGTGAAGCCAGGTATGCCGGCTTACGATGAAGAGTTGTTTGGACCGGTAGCATCGGTTATCAGAGTAAAAGACGAAAAGGAAGCCATTCGTGTAGCCAACGATACTGTGTTTGGATTGGGTGCTGCTGTGTTTACAAAAGATGTTAAAAGAGGAGAAAGAATAGCTGAAACGCAGTTGCAGGCAGGTTGCTGTTTTGTGAACGATTTTGTGAAATCAGATCCGCGACTTCCTTTTGGCGGAATAAAAGAAAGCGGATTTGGTCGCGAACTTTCTTCCCACGGCATTAAAGAATTCATGAATGTAAAAACGGTTGTTCTAAAATAGTTTGTTTTTGATTGGTTTTTTTGTTTTTTTAATAATGGTCTAATGTGCTTATTTTCAGAAAAATAAATGCAGTATTGAACCACGGGAACCTTTTCCTGTTTTAAAAGGAGAATGAAAGTTATAATACCAGAAATGAAACATATAAATTTTACAATCCGGGGTACAACAGTTTTTCTGTTGCTTTTTGTTTTTTATTCTTTTACAGCAGAAGGTCAGAATAAAAGTGAACTGATTATCTATGAAGATGCAGCAGAAATGGTGGCTGCAACCAAAGAAGTCATTACCGAAATTACCCCCGAAGACTTCAAAAACACTTATACCCGAAACGATATTTACATTATAGATGTAAGAACAGCGGCAGAAAATAAAGCAGGCGCCGTTCCCGGAGCTGTAAACATTCCGCGCGGCGTGCTCGAATTCAGAATAAATCTGGATGAAACCTGGGACGGCACCGGAAAAAATCCGCCCTCAAAAAGTGATCCCATATTTGTTTATTGCAGTACCGGCGGCCGCGGTTCGTTGTCGGCAAAAGCGCTGATGCAGCTTGGTTATACAAATGTTCAGTCACTGCAGGGTGGATGGAATGCCTGGAATGAAAAGTATCCGGATATAAAAGAATGACTTTCCAACGAAACGGTATTGAACGCTTTGCCGGAATTTCGTCTTTTTAAACTTCTTTTTGTTTTGCAAATTGTCGATTATCAGCAAAAAATATTTAAATCACAAAGTTTAAAGCATCAAAAAAGGAAAACATATATCTGACTATGCTTTCCTTTGTTTTTTAAGATTTATGCTGATTCCGGGATTAAACTTTACCGGGATTGAATTTTTCTATTTGGTTATTTCAATTTGTGTATTCAAATCAATTTTTTGCACCAGATTCTGTTTTACGCCCAATGATTTCATCATCAAATTGTAATCGCTGATGTCCAGGTTCTTTTGGGCAACAAAATCAGCAGGAAACACTACAATTCTGAACACCTGATCCTGAGCTTCCGCAGGCAACAGCGTGTTAAAGTCGATGGTTCCTTCCAAAAATACCTGAACATCAACAAACGTATGGTCGTAGTTGTATTGCAGCACACCTTCATCTAAAACCACAGTTTGCGGAAGCAGGCGCCAAACATCCAGCCATTCGCTGTTATTGTCTTCCACCTGTTCCCAAAGAATGTAAACCAGTACTATATCACTTTCGTAAACCGTGATGTTCGACGGGAACTCAAAGTACAGGGCATAATTGTTATCTGAAGTAAAATCGCCTTCAATTTCAAAAACCGAACCCAGAAACGACTCACCGTCTTTTCCATCTATTCCGTCATAACCATCGCGTCCCGGAGGTCCCGGAACACCTTCGCACGAAGCTAAAAAAGCAAGTGCTAAAACTAAAATAATTCCTGTAATTGTTTTCATAGCTTTAATTTTTTAATGTAAAACAGATTTATAAAGC
>CAZCPH010000017.1:0-12989 GCA_964500105.1 uncultured Mariniphaga sp.
CCATTTTGTAATGAAAGACAAACTGAAAAAACTGCTGGCTTTCATTGAGGAGCAAGTTGGTCCATGCAACGCAAGACCGTTTGTAGATTCGGCACCAGTGCTTGAACGTGCATGGGCACGCCGTGCCGGACTGGGCTGGGTGGGAAAAAACAGCAATCTCATTTCAGTTGAACACGGCAGTTTCTTTTTCATTGGCGAACTTATTCTCGACATTGAACTGCCTTACGACCAGCCCAAACAGGCAACGGATCACTGTGGCACCTGTACACGCTGCATCGATGCCTGCCCCACAAAAGCTATTGTGACCAACCGCGTGGTGGATGCCCGCAAGTGCATTTCGTACCAAACCATTGAGCTAAAAGGCAAACTGGACGAAAACCTGAAAGGGCAATTTGAAAACCGGGTTTTCGGTTGCGATATTTGCCAGGATGTTTGCCCATGGAATTTGAAATCGATACCGCATGAAGAAGACAGTTTTGAACCTCATCCCAAATTGCAGGAGCTCACAAAAACCGACTGGCACCAGATGGAACGACCGCTTTTCAACGAACTTTTCAAAAATTCGGCTGTAAAACGAGCCGGATTTAAAGGACTGAAGAGAAATCTCGAATTTATTCAACCTGAGATGGTTATTGGAAAACGAACCGGAAACAATGCTTAAATTCAAACGTTTAACACGGAAAACCAAAAAATTCTGGGTGGAGTATATTCAGGAATCGAAATCGGAAGAAACAAAAGTAAAACGAATAAACCGGCTTTTTGAAATTTTACACGAACGCAGTTCAGGGAAATCTTAAAGGAAATTGTCATATAACCAAAGCACCTGTTTTTCGCAGTTTCAGGTAATCAAACAAATCAAAGCCATGGCAACCAAAATTATTTCTTCGCTGATTTTCTCCCTCATCATTTTTTCTACCCGGTTAAATGCACAAAATATTGAATCGTGGATTGAACAGAACGAAAAAGTTCCGGTGGAGAAAATTTACCTGCACACCGACCGTGAAATCTATTTTACCGGAGAAACCATCTGGTTCAGATCTTATCTGACCGACAGCCGCTCAGGACGTCTCATCCCCGGCGCTGAGAACATCTATGTGCAACTGATTAACGAGGCGGGAAAAACGGTAGCAGAAATAACAACAATGAGTATTAACGGACTTGTTTCAAGCCAAATGGAATTGCCCGACTCGCTCAAGCCAGGAAACTATCATCTTCAGGCATTTACCGATTATTTACTGAACTTCGGCTCTGATGCTTTTTTTGGCAAACAACTTTCCATTTCAAAACCTGCCCGCTCGCTTCGTGCCATTGAAAGCCGGAAAGCTCAAAAAACCAACCCAATGGTTGCCGATGTTTCCTTTTTTCCTGAAGGAGGCATGCTCCTCCAGGGCATTTCCAATCTGGTGGCTTTTAAAGCCATCGACCAAAACGGCTATGGAACTGAAGCAACGGGTTCTGTAAGGGATGAATCGGGCAACGAAATTGTCTCATTCAAAACCAATTACAAAGGAATGGGGCTCTTTTTTCTGACACCAGAACCGGGAAAATCCTATCATGCAACGATAAACGGTTTTCCGGCTTTTCGCTTCTCTTTCGATTCGCTGGTTCGTACCGAAAGTGTAAAAATTCAACTGGTAAACCAGACAAGCACGGAACTGATGGTGAACATTTCCTGTAATTCGGAAAAACTTTTAGGCGGACATTTTTACCTGGTCAACATGCACCGGGGGCAATCGGTTTTTTACCAGACTTTTACAATGGAAAACAAAAATAATCTGCTAAAATTCAAAAACGATATTCTTAAAGGTGGTATCAATCAGCTGATTTTGCTGGATAAAAACCTGAATCCGGTTTCTGAGCTTTTAGTGTTCTCTGATAATTTCAACCTGAAAAATCTTGAAATAAAAACAACCAACTCTGCAAATCTGCCACGCTCGGAAATTAAGCTGCAAATTGCGAAAGATGAAGCTGATGACGAAATTTTGAATCTGTCGCTGGCTGTTTTACACGAAGCGGCAATACCCAAAAACGGAATGTCGCAAAACATGATCTCTTCTCTGCTCATCGATTCTGAGTTGAACGGATTTATTGAAACGCCGGCCGATTTTTTCAACAACAACGGGTTGGATGCAAAAGTAAAACAGCGGTTACTGATGCTGACAAACGGATGGAGCAGCTATCTGTGGAATCAGGTTCCTGCAACCGGCAGCCAGTTAAAATATACGCAGGAAGCAGGGCTGAAACTTCACGGAAAAGCTACCGAAGTTTCTACCGGCCAACCTTTAAAAAACGGCGAAATTACCCTTGTAATAGAAAAAGACCGCGAAATGGCTTTTCTCACCCAGGAAACGGACTCGGAAGGGTTATTCTCCTTTTCCGGATTGCTGTTTAACGACACAGCCAACATTGTTGTACAGGCCAAAAACGAGCGCGGAAAACAAAACACTGCCATAACCTTGCTCCCGGCCATAAATACGTCCATTCATGCCGAAAAAGTAAATTCGCTAAATGCCGGGAAAGAATTTCAGGAAGAACTGGAAATGCTGAAATACAACCAAATGGCCGCAGAAAACGCATATTTTCGCAAACTGGAAGCGACAACATCAGACAATAAATCGGTGACAAAATCTCCTTTGGAGTTATCCGATGGTCATTTCAGAATATACGAAAATGCTGACCAGGTGGTGGAAATCCCTGAAAGTGAGGCATTTTTTGGAAACGTGATAGATTTTCTTGCCGGAAAAGTTGCCGGACTCGACATTTTTGACAACAATGTTACGCTTCGGGGAACTACCAGTTTTGATGGAACCAATGCTCCATTATTTTTAATCGATGGTGTCCCGCTATCCTCAGGTGTAGTTTCAAATTTGCCTGCAGAAATTGGTCAAAACACCGGAATTGATACAAAATCGGGCGAAAATTCTGCAGTGGAAAAAATAAAAGCCATTCCGCTGGGAGACATCGAAAAAGTTGAAATACTAAAATCGCCGCAAAACCTGGCCATTTTCGGCACTGAAGGAGCAAACGGAGTTATTGCCGTTTATACCCGCAAAGGAAAATCAAACAAAGCATCAAACCTGATAAAAGGAGTTATCGAACAAAAAATTGCAGGATACTCATCCTACAAAAAATTTTATTCCCCAAAATATCTTCCTGAAACGGCACAACCGGAAAAACCCGACTTCAGAACCACACTTTTCTGGGAGCCTGAAATCGTGTTGCAAAATGGTTTTGCAGAAGTTTCTTTCTTCACGTCAGACCAAACCGGCAAGTACAATGTGATTTTGGAAGGCATCAGCGAATCGGGGGAAATTTGTATTGGAAGCAATGAATTTGAAGTGGTTGAACAAAAATAGCCCCATTTCCACCTGAAACTTTCTTTGTTACAAACAAATTATGAAATCTCAGTCCAGTGCCTGCTCCATATCGTCAATCAGGTCATCAACATTTTCTATTCCAACCGACAACCGCATCATGGTGTCGCGAATTCCCGCATTCCGGCGTTCTTCCTCTGTAAACTCTGTATAAATAGTTGAATACGGATGAATAATTAAGGTGTTGTTGTCGTTGAGGTTGGTTGCCCGGCGAATAATTTTCAAACGGTTCATAAACGCAAAACAGGCTGCTTTAGATTCCAGATCAAAGCTAATGATGGTACCCGGAATTCCGTTAAAATATTTTTTAGCCAGGTAAAGTCCGGAATCATCTTTCAATCCGGGATACCCAACTTGTTGAACTTTTGGGTGTGCCTTTAAAAAGTTACCCAACTCCACACAATTCCGGTAACATTTTTCCACACGCAACTCCAGCATATCCAGTCCGTGAATTAAAAATTTTGCCGTTTGAGGCGCCATGCTTCCACCGGTATTTCTGTAAATAATTTTACGCAGCCTGGCAAGAAAAGCATTTGCACCAAATTTTTCAATGTACTCTGACATGTTTGGGTTCAACTTCCAGTCGTAATTTCCGTGATCAACAATGGCTCCACCGAAAGCTGTTCCGCCTGAAATATGTTTTGTTGCTGATATCACTTCAATATTCACCCCCCATTTTCCGGCACTGAAAACATTTGGCGGGGTAAGTGTACTGTCGGCAATTAACAGCAATCCATGTTTACGGGCAATCTCAGCCAGCTTTTCGATATTGGCAATTTCAAGCTGCGGATTGGTTACCGTTTCAAAATAAATGGCCCGGGTATTTTCATCAATGTTTTTCTCTGTTTCTTCGGGCTGGTTCAGGTTCACAAACCGGGTTTGAATTCCAAAACCTGCAAAAGTTTGCTTAAACAGCGCGTAGGTATGCCCGAAAAGCTGATGCCCGGAAACAATATTGTCACCTGCTTTGGTTACTGCCAGTATTGCATTTGAAATTGCAGCCATGCCCGAACTCACTGCCAGCACCGCATGACTTTCGGTCAAAGCCTTCATTTTCATTTCAAAATATTCAACCGTTGGGCTCGAAGACCTCGAATAAACATGTGCAGAATACTCGCCTTTAAAATTGGCTTCGATTTGTTCAGCAGAGTCAAAATTAAACGCTACTGACTCGTACAAAGGCATTTGCAAACTGTTATGCGGATCTGATTTTGAATAGGGAACATTCAGGGAACGAGTGGTAAATCCGGTTTTTTTCATCAAACTACTTTTTGCGTTCATATCAACAAAACACTAAATCAAACAGAAACCGACAGAAAAAAGAAGAATCGATTGCCTGAATATGAACCTGATATTTGGAAAAAAGTTTATATATACAGAAAAAAATTAAAAAGGCAGACTACGTAATATTTGTTTAATTTGCAGAAAATTTAGTATTGAATGGTTACAAAAAAACCAAAATATAATAAGCTCAGTAAAAAAGAACCGGGCAGGCGCACTGGCAAGAAGCATAAAAAAAGTCTCCGAAAGAAGATATTCATTTATCTGCTTTTGTTAGTTGCCACCGGAATTCTGGCATTTGGCATACTGTTTATTGCTGTGTTTTTGGGATACACAGGCCACGTCCCCACCTCGACTCAACTGAATGAGATAAAAAATCCGCAGGCTTCGGAAGTTTTTTCAGATGATGGCAGACTGCTGGGCCGTTATTATACCGAAAATCGCAGCAATGTCAGGTTTGAAGAAATCTCACCAAACGTAATACATGCCCTGATTGCCACCGAAGATGCCCGGTTTTACGAACATCGCGGCATCGACGAAATTGCCCTGATGAGAGTGCTCTTTAAAACCATTTTACTGGGTGACCGGAGTGCCGGAGGAGGAAGTACACTGAGTCAGCAAATTGCGAAAAACCTGTTCCCAAGAAATGATGTGGGAATTCTTTCCATGCCGGTGAACAAATTGCGCGAAGCCATCATTGCTTACCGGCTGGAACGCATTTACACCAAAGAGGAAATCCTCACCCTCTACCTGAATACCGTTCCGTTTGGCGAAAATATTTTCGGAATAGAAGTAGCTTCAGAACGCTATTTCAGCAAAAAACCAAAAGATTTAACGGTTGACGAAGCAGCTGTTTTGGTGGGTATGCTGAAAGCCAACAATGCTTACAATCCGCGCCTCAACCCCGAACGTTCAAAAGAACGAAGAAATGTGGTCATCGCGCTAATGGTCACCAATGGGTATCTGAGCGAAGAAGACGGCAATACCTACAAAGAAAAGCCACTGGAAATACAATACACCCGCATTTCGTACAACGAGGGACCGGCGCCATACTTTCTGGAGATGCTGAAACCGGAATTGCAGGAATGGTGTGAAAACAATACCAAACCCAACGGCGAACCCTGGAATTTGTACACCGACGGCTTGCGAATTGAAACCACCTTGAATGCCGACTACCAGCTTTATGCACAGCAGGCGGTAACCGAGCACATGAAAAGCCTCCAGGAAGTGTTTGACAGACATTGGGAAAATGCCGACCCGTGGAGAGGAAACAACACCATTTTAAAAAGGGCCATAGAACGAACCGATCGTTACAAAAATATGGTAAAAGCCGGCTTGTCGCAGGAACAAATTGAAGAGGCTTTCAATCAAAAAATCACCACATCTTTGTTTACCTGGGATGGTTTGAGTCAGGTGGAGACCACACCGCTCGATTCGGTGAAACATTATCTCCGCTTTTTAAATGCCGGCTTTCTGGCCATCGAGCCAACAACCGGCGACCTCAAAGCATGGGTGGGTGGAATCGATTTCCGGTTTTTCAAATACGACCATGTGCTTTCTGAACGGCAGGTAGGCTCTACATTCAAACCATTTGTTTACCTCGCGGCGCTTGAAAACGGACTAAGCCCGTTCGATTATTTTCCTGCCGCACAAAAAGTTTATGAAGAATACGACAACTGGTCACCTGCAAATTCCGATGGAAACCACCTGGGATTCTACTCCATGGAAGGGGCACTGTCGCAATCGGTTAACACCGTGGCAGCAGAAGTGATGATACAAACCGGAGTTGACAATGTCATTTCAACGGCCAGACAACTCGGCATAGAAACAAACCTGCCCAGAGTGCCTTCCCTTGCGCTGGGTGTTGCGTCCATGAGCCTGAAAGAACTGCTTTTTGCCTATACCACAATGCTGAACGGAGGGTTAAAAACCGAACCCTACTACCTGAAATCAATTTCCGACAACGAAGGAAATCTACTGGCAGAATTTGAACGCCCTTCAAAAAGAAGAACTGTGCTGAACGATATAAACTGCCGGCTTGTAACCCACATGATGGAAACAGCGATAAATGAGGGAACCGGTACCCGAATACGAAGCAGTTACCGCATTTCGGGCGACTTTGCAGGAAAAACCGGAACTACACAAAACCATTCTGACGGCTGGTTTGTAGGACTGACACCCAATTTAGTGACAGGCAGTTGGGTCGGAGCCGAAGATCCAGGCATCCACTTCCGCACTATTACCTATGGGCAAGGTTCCTATATGGCTTTGCCAATTGTTGGCAGATTTTACAGTAAGCTATATAACAACCAACAATACAGACAATTGCAATTTGCGCAGTTTCCAAATCTTGAAGAGCAATTGCTTGCCGACCTCAATATTCCCCGGTACAAAGAGATTCTTGAGCTGGAGCGGCCTGAAAACCTGCTCGACCGGATTTTTGCAGGAAAAAGCAAAGAAGAAAAACTGCGTGAAATTCAATATCCGGAACAAGTTGAAGAGAAAAAAGGATTATGGAAATCCATCAAAGGAATATTCAAAAAGAAAAAATAACGAATTCTTTTTTTCTTCATTTTCAACTTATTGCCGTCAAAACACCTCATGTTACTTTTTCAAGTATTTTGGCAAGGTGTTTTAAATCATTTCGCCTGATTTAAAAATTAACCAATTTCATTGAACTTTCTGAACCGTTTCTCTATCTTTATAAAAAAAGATTATGACTAAAAAATTACCAAAATTCATCCAGGACGATATGTGGCTGCAGCCTTTTACAGACGTGATAGTGAATCGTATTGACGCAGCCCGGAACAAAGAGAAAGAACTTACCGGCGAAAAATCGCTCTACGATTTTGCCAGCGGTTACCTCTACTTTGGGTTGCATAAAACTTCCGATGGCTGGGTGATGCGTGAGTGGGCACCCAACGCCACCCATATTTTTCTGGTGGGTTCGTTTAACAACTGGGAAGAACAAAGAAAGTATGCGTTCAATCTCCTTGAAAACGGCGTTTGGGAGCTAATCCTGAATGATGAGGATTTGCACCATGGCGATCTCTACGCCCTCTCCACACATTGGGCTGTGGATTACGGAAAACGCGTTCCCGCCTGGGCAAATTATGTAGTTCAGGACCCTGAAACCCTCATATTTAACGCGAAGGTGTGGCGACCCGAAAACGTTTACCAGTGGAAAACGAATGATTTTGCCGGCATAACCGAACCTCCGCTGATTTATGAAGCCCACATTGGTATGGCGGGCGAAGGGGAACGTGTACACACTTACAACGAATTCAGAAAAAATATGCTGCCCCGCATCAAAGCCAACGGGTACAACACCGTGCAGCTCATGGCCATTCCCGAGCATCCTTACTACGGAAGTTTTGGCTACCATGTTTCCAGCTTTTTTGCACCATCTTCGCGTTTTGGAACACCCGACGAACTGAAGCAACTGATTGACGAAGCGCACGGAATGGGACTGGCTGTTATAATGGATATTGTACATTCCCACGCCGTTAAAAACGAAGTGGAAGGACTGGGAAAATACGACGGAACACGCTATCAGTTTTTTCACGAAGGTGGCAAAGGTGAACACCCTGCATGGGATTCCTACTGTTTCAACTACGGAAAAAATGAAGTATTGCATTTTCTGCTTTCCAATATCAAATTCTGGCTCGAAGAATTCCGGTTCGACGGATTCCGGTTCGACGGTGTTACGAGCATGCTCTATTTCGACCACGGTCTGGGAAAAGCATTTACCAGCTATAACGACTATTTCGATGGAAACGTAGATTCCGAAGCGACCACCTATTTCAGGCTGGTGAATAAACTGATAAAAGAGGTAAAGCCCCATGCCATTTCAATTGCTGAAGACATGAGTGGAATGCCCGGGCTGGCCGTGCCACTCGAATCTGGCGGAATGGGCTTCGATTACCGAATGGCTATGGGTGTGCCCGACTACTGGATAAAACTGATTAAAGAAAAAAAGGACGATAACTGGGAAGTTGGGGATATTTTTTACAATCTGACTTCCAAGCGGCTGGATGAAAAAGTGGTGAGCTATGCCGAATCGCACGATCAGGCGCTGGTGGGCGACAAAACCATCATTTTCAGGCTAATCGATAAAGAGATGTATTTCAGCATGCGTAAAGACCAACCCAACCATATTGTTGACCGGGGCATTGCGCTGCACAAAATGATCCGGCTGATTACAGCAACCACTGCCGGTGGCGCATACCTCAACTTTATGGGAAATGAATTTGGCCATCCCGAGTGGATCGACTTCCCGCGTGAAGGTAACGGCTGGTCGTACAAACACTGCCGCAGAATTTGGAGCATTTCCGAAGACGTTGAACTGAAATACCACTGGCTGTATGATTTTGACAAGGAAATGATTCGGTTCATCAGTGAACACAAACTGCTGACCATTCCTCCTGTAGATTTTGTTATGGAAAACAAACCCGACCAGGTACTGGCTTATCATCGCGGATTGTTCCTGTTCGTGTTCAATTTTAATCCCGCCCACTCGTTTACCGACTATGGCATTCCGCTGGGCCCGGGAAAATACCAGATTGTTCTGAATACTGATTCGGGCCGCTTTGGCGGGCACGACCGTGTGGATGAAGACATTCCGTATTACACGTTGCCCAGCGGCGGATTAACCAGCCAGCATTACCTGAAACTTTATCTCCCGGCAAGAACTGCAATGGTTTTTAAAAAAATCGACTTTCCGAAAGTAAAGTAAAGCCGTAATGGAATTCCGTACAGAAGTAAAAATACCAGATTTCCCGTGGCAAACCGGATACCGGAAGCCTGGACTTTTCATGGGTTCATGTTTTACTGAAAATATCGGCCGGAAGATGGAAATGCTGAAATACCCGGTGGATATCAATCCATTTGGTATTTTGTACAATCCGGTGTCGGTGGCAAACGGACTTCGGTTCCTACTTCAGAAAAAAGAGTTCACCAAAAGTGATTTAATTCTGCACAATGGTCTGTGGCACAGTTTTTATCATCACAGCCGGTTTTCGTCAACCGAAGCAGAAAGTGCACTAACAATCATCAATAACCGAATCAAAACTTCTGCAGAATTCCTGAAAAAAGCCGGTTTCCTGTTCATTACCCTTGGCACAGCATGGGTTTACGAATACAAACAAACCGGGCAAACGGTTTCCAACTGTCACAAAATTCCCGAAAAGGAATATCGCCGTTTCAGACTGACACCGGGTGAAATTGTGGAGGAGTACAGGCAGTTGCTTACTGAAATCCGGAACTTTAATCCGGAAATCAAAGTGGTTTTTACGGTTAGCCCCATCAGGCATTGGAAAGACGGCGCCGTTGAAAATCAGCGCAGCAAAGCAACATTACATTTGGCTATCGATATCATAATCAGAGGATTCGGCGAAGATTTCTGCAATTACTTTCCCGCGTACGAAATTGTAATGGATGAACTGCGCGATTACCGGTTTTACGAAGAAGACATGATTCATCTGTCTGCCCCGGCAGTCAATTACATTTGGGAAAAATTCCAATCGGCATTAATTGACAAAAAAAGCAGGGAGATATCCGAAAAAGTAAAAAATATTATCCTGGCAATGAACCATAGGCCATTTAATAAAGTTACAAATGAACATCTGCATTTTTTAAAGCAGAGTTTACAAAAGGCTGAAAGGCTGGAAGAAAATTTTCCGTATCTTAATCTGAATTTCGAAAAAAACCTTTTTTTAAAACAGATAAATGAAGTAGAATCCGATTTAAAAAAATAAAAAATGAGCTACCTCAAATTTGACAAAGAACAATTAATAAACCTGGAGTACTCCCTTTACCGCGAGATTTTGCGATCGAACCGGGCCGGCTCCTACATCAGCACAACACTTAACGGGTGCAATACCAGAAAATATCATGGCTTACTGGTTTGTCCGGTCAGCAATTTCGGAGGCGAAAAGCATGTTTTGCTTTCATCGCTCGATGTTTCGGTAGTGCAGGGTGGTGAAGAATTTATGCTGGGTATCCACCAGTACAAAGGCGGCATTTACGAGCCCAAAGGGCATATATACATTAGCAACATAGAGTTTGATTATCTTCCGAAAATCACTTACAGCATTGGCAATGCCGTACTTACCATGGAAAGGCTGCTGGTGGAAAAAAAGGAACAGGTACTTATTCGTTACACACTGGAAGAAGCAACCGAAAAAACCATTCTCCGCTTTAAACCTTTTCTGGCTTTCAGAAACATACACAGCCTGAGCAAAGCCAACCTGTTTGTAAACTCCAAATACAGAAAAGTGCCCAACGGAGTTGCCACCAGACTTTACGAAGGATACCCGGAGCTTTTCATGCAGTTCAGCAAGAAAACTGATTTTGTGCCGGTACCAGACTGGTACTACAACATCGAATACATGAAGGAGTTACACCGTGGTTACGATTACCTCGAAGATTTGTTCGTACCCGGCTATTTCGAAGTTGCTGTGAAACCCGGTGAATCAGTAATTTTTGCAGGAGGAACGGAAAGTGCAATTCCCGTTTCACTGAAACAGCGGTTTACGAGGGAACAGAAAAAACGCATCAGCCGGTACACCTTCCACAGTTCGTTAAAACATGCAGGCCAGCAGTTTATATTAAAAAACAAGCACGAAACCAGCATTGTTGCCGGGTTTCCATGGTACGACAGCATCAGCCGGCAAACATTTGTTTCGTTGCCCGGACTGGCACTGGCAACAAATACAAATTCGCTGTTTACCGACGTGCTCAACACTTACAAAAACCACCTCAAAAAAGGCCTTTTCCCCGACAATATTCACAGCCCGCAACCGGTTTACAATTCGGCTGACGCTTCGCTTTGGTTTATTTGGGCAGTTCAGCAGTTTGCCAAAACACAGCGGTCGCCGCGTGGCGTATGGCTTAATTACAACTTTGTTGTAAAAGAAATTCTGGAAGCTTACAGAAAATCTTTGCCCGGGTTTCTGAAAACATCAAAAGACGGTTTGCTTTATACTGAAAAAGAAAATACAGCCCTCACATGGATGGATTCCTATGCCAACGGGAAACCGGTTGTTCAGCGGGCAGGTTTTGCTGTTGAAATTAACGCATTGTGGTACAACGCCATTGTTTTTGCGTTGGAAATGGCGCAGCTGTCAAACGATCTGAAATTCATCAAAAAATGGGAAGCAATGCCCCGGAAAATTGCACAGGCTTTTTTAAATACCTTCTGGCAATCGGGTCACGAACACCTTGCCGATGTGGTAAAAGACGGAATACCGGACTGGGCAGTAAGGCCTAATATGGTAATTGCTGCTGCCATGGATCATTCGCCACTTTCCAAAGAACAGAAAAAACTGATTTTGAGTGAAGCCAAGAAAAAACTGCTGACCTCACGCGGCCTTCGTACTTTGTCGCCAGACCACTTGCGGTACAAAGGAGTTGTTGAAGGCGGGCCCGACAAGCGGGAATCTGCCATCCATATGGGTGCGGCCTGGCCATGGCTGATGCAGTTTTTTGTAAAAGCATACCTCGAAATACACGGGAAAGGTGGTTTGCCGTTTATAAAACAAATTCTTGAAACCTTTGAAGAAACAGTTACCGAACATTGTGTGGGCACGCTCTCTGAAATGTACAACGGAGACCCGCCACATAAAGCAAAAGGCGCTGTATCGCAGGCGTGGAATGTGGCAGGAATACTGCAGGCTCTGCATTTGATGCATAATTGTAAATAAAAAATCTGTAGCAATCAAACGAAAATGAATTTTCATTCTTCAAATTCACAAACAAGAAGAATTAATCCCGATAATTATCGGGACATCGAGAGTTATCCCATTGGGATTCCTATGGAGCATCGAATACTAATGAAATAAACAATTTTAATGAGATGAAAGTATTAATGTTTGGATGGGAGTTTCCGCCTCATATTTCGGGAGGATTAGGTACAGCCTGCTACGGGCTGACCAAAGGACTGGCTTCGCTAAAAAACATAGAAGTACTTTTTGTTGTGCCTAAAGCTTTTGGCGACGAAGACCAGTCTGACATTCAACTTATTGGAGCAAACAAAGTACCGGTATCGCAAAAACAATTCACATTTAGGGAAACCGGAACAACAATGGACTACCTCGAAGTGCAGTCGGAAGTCATTCCCTATGTGAGTGAACGTGATTTCTGGACGAAGAAAAATCAGAAACTACCGCCAAAAGTAAGGTTTGTAAACACAAACGAAGATTTAACCATCGACTTCAGTGGAAGTTACGGGCATAACCTGATGGACGAAATAAGAAATTACGCACTGGTTGCCGAAATTATAGCCCGCCAAAACAATTTCGACCTGATTCATGCTCACGACTGGCTCGCATACCC
>CAZCPH010000017.1:12999-16737 GCA_964500105.1 uncultured Mariniphaga sp.
AAAAAAAACCGGCGAGCGATCGCCGGTTTTTTTATGCCTCAGGAAAACCGCTGGTTATTCATGTGCATGCAACCGATTTCGACCGAAGCGGAGGAAATGTAAATCCGGCGGTTTATGCCATCGAACGCGAAGGAATGGAGCAGGCCGATAAAATTATTGCCGTGAGTAATTTTACCCGGCAAACGGTCATTGAAAAATACAATATTCCGCCCCAAAAAATAACTACGGTTTACAACGCCGTGGAACCACTTTCAGATGATCCGAAACCGAACTTAAAAAAAGGTGTGAAAGAAAAGCTGGTGACCTTTTTGGGAAGAATAACCATGCAAAAAGGACCGGAATATTTTATTGAAGCAGCACATCTGGTTTTAAAGAAAACCGACAATGTGAGGTTTGTAATGGCCGGCAGCGGTGACAAAATGAATGAAATGATAGAACGGGTTGCCCAATTGGGAATGGCAGGCAAATTTCATTTTACCGGATTTTTAAAGGGCGATGATGTCAACCAGATGTTTAAAATGACTGACGTATTCGTAATGCCTTCTGTTTCGGAACCTTTCGGAATCGTTCCGCTGGAAGCGATGCAAGCCGATGTGCCCGTTATTATTTCCAACCAGTCCGGCGTTTCCGAAATACTTAACCACGCCATAAAAATTGATTTTTGGGATACTTATGCCATGGCCGATGCCATTTACGGATTGCTCACCTACCCGGCACTTTCGGGATTTCTGAAAGAATCGGGAAAGCGGGAGGTTGGCGGCCTCAAATGGCGCCATTCTGCCAGGCATGTGCAGGAAGTTTATAAAAGTTTGTTGAATATTTAAACACGCAAAAATGGAACAAGGAATGAAATCAATCTGTTTGTTTTTCCAGGTACATCAGCCTTTCAGGCACCGCAGGTACCGGTTTTTCGACATTGGTAACGACCATTACTACTACGACGACTATGCAAACGAAACCATAATGCGGAAAATTGCTGATAAAAGTTATCTGCCCACCAACAGGCTGCTGCTTAAATTGCTGAAAAAACTGAACGGAAAATTTAAAGTTGCTTTTTCCATCACCGGCGTGGCACTCGAACAATTCGAACTATATGCACCTGAAGTGATTGATTCATTCCGCGAACTGAACAACACAGGCCATGTGGAATTCCTTTCTGAAACCTATTCCCATTCCCTGTCATCGTTAAAAAACAAAGCCATCTTTGAAGAGCAGGTAAAGCTGCACGACCAGAAAATTTTTGAATTGTTTGGGCAGAAACCAAAGGTTTTCAGAAACACCGAAATGATTTATTCTGACGACATTGGCGCCCAGATTTACCAGATGGGTTACAAAGGAATACTCACCGAAGGTGCGCGCCACATTCTGGGTTGGAAAAGTCCCAATTTTCTCTATATAAACGCACACAATCCGCGGCTGAAAGTGCTCATGCGAAATTTCAAACTGAGCGACGATATCGCATTTCGTTTCTCCAACACCTCCTGGTCAGAATTTCCGCTAACTGCTGAAAAATTTGTTGGATGGCTGAAAAAACTCGACCCGAAAGAAGAGGTGGTGAACCTGTTTTTGAGTTATGAATCGTTTGGTGAGCGCCAGCCTAAAGAAAGCGGGATTTTCAGTTTTCTGGAGCATTGGGTACAGCAGGTTGCCAAAGAAAAAACGCTGAGATTCTCCACACCTTCTGACGTCATTGAACAGCTTCAGCCCGTATCTGTTGTAAGTGTTCCTCATCCCATTTCGTGGGCCGACGAAGAACGCGACCTTACCGCCTGGCTGGGTAACGATATGCAGAAAGAAGCTTTCGAAAAACTTTATGCTATTGGCCAGCGAATGGCAGTTTGTGCCAGTCCGGAGCTAAAAAAAGACTGGAATTACCTCCAGGTTAGCGACCATTTCTACTACATGTCAACAAAATTCTTTTCTAACGGCATTGCACACAGCTACGCAAATCCGTTCGAATCTCCATATGAAGCATTTATCAATTACATGAATGTTTTAAGCGATTTCAAAATGAGACTCGATGCAGTTACTCCCATAGATGAACAGGAACAGGAAGTTGCCGAGTTGCACAAACTGATTGCATTAAAAGATCAGAAAATAAAAAAACTGGAAGCCGAACTGCAGAGAATTCACAAACAAAATCCACAAAAAAAACAGACAGGAAAAAAGAAAAAAGCCTGAGCATTTCCTGCATGTTATTTCCTTGCAATTCAATACAAATTAATCTTTAATTTCAGGACAGTTGTAAATAGAAAGTTTATTTTTGCACCACATTTTAGGAGTTCAAATCAGATAAAAACATGAAAGCAGACAATAAAAAAGATATAAAATGGCCGGAAAACAGTCAACCGGTTTGGCGAAAGATAATTGTAGAGTCGAACATTCCCGATAGTTTGCAACCTTTGCGCGAACTTTCCAAAAATCTTTGGTGGGTTTGGAATTCAAGAGCAGAAGAATTATTCAGTTACATTAACCCGAAACAATGGGAAGAGCTCGACAACAATCCGGTACTGTTGCTTGAAGAAGTAAGCTACAAACGGTTTAAGCAACTGGAAAAAGACCAGCATTTTATTTCTGAAATGAATGAGGTGTATGGCCAGTTTAAACATTACATGGAAGAAAGAAATAACCTGGGCAGCCCTCAGGTGGCATACTTCAGCATGGAATATGGCTTGCACGATTCACTGAAAATATACTCGGGCGGATTGGGAATGCTGGCCGGCGATTACCTGAAAGAAGCAAGCGATATGAAAGTAAATCTTACAGCAGTAGGATTGCTTTATCGTTACGGTTATTTCAAACAGGCCCTGAACCTTCACGGAGAGCAAATGGCCAATTACGATTTCCAGGATTTTTCTAAAATCCCTGTACAACCAGCTATCGATCAAAATGGCGAATGGCTGAAAATAGAAATCGATCTGCCGGGCAGAATCCTATATGCCCGTGTTTGGCAGGTTAACGTTGGCTCAGTAAAACTGTACCTGCTCGATGCAGATCTTCCCGAAAACCAGGAACAGGACAGGTTTGTAACCCATCACCTTTACGGAGGTGACAATGAAAACCGCCTGAAACAGGAAATTCTGCTTGGAATTGGCGGAATCAGAGCGCTGAACAAACTGGGATACAGTTCAGACATTTATCACTGTAACGAAGGCCACGCAGCATTTATAGGACTTGAAAGGCTTGTGGACATCATGGAAAACCACGAACTGAATTTGCTGGAAGCAAAAGAGGTGGTTCGTTCGTCAACCGTATTTACCACCCACACTCCGGTTCCGGCAGGTCACGACTCTTTCCACGACGACATGTTCAAGTACTACATGGAGAATTACGCCAAAAAACTGGGGCTCGAATGGAAAGATTTTCTCAGGCTCGGGAAAGCAAACTCCTTCGAAGATCATTTTAACATGAGTTACCTGGCTGCAAACCTGTCGCAGGGAATTAACGGCGTGAGTAAACTGCATGGCGACGTGAGTAAAACGGTGCTCAAATCGCTCTACCAGGGATATCTTGAGGAAGAACTTGAAATCGGATATGTTACCAACGGCGTTCACTATTCAACCTGGACAGCCAAAGAATGGAAAAGCATCCACAACGAATATTTCGGAGACGAGTTCCCGAAAAACCAACTCGACTTTGATGTCTGGAACCGGATTTACAAAGCTCCTGAAGAGCAAATCTGGAACCTCAGAAACACCCTGCGAAAAAAACTTGTCAACTACATTAAAGAACGTTTTT
>CAZCPH010000018.1:0-7288 GCA_964500105.1 uncultured Mariniphaga sp.
CCTGCGTTGATCTGAATTTTTTAATTGTTGGTCGTTTTTGTGCGTATTTGTTGTAACGAACGGGAAACTTTACCTGTCTTACAATCAGACAATGAAAACAAAAACAATGAAGTCATGAAAACAAAAAATTTGGTATTAACAGCTCTGGCAATATTTGTTGCAGCAACAGGTTTTGCCACCCAACTCCCCACTTTGAATGTTATTCCGGTTGAAAATGAAAAAGCACTGGTTGCTTTTGAAACGCTCTCGCCGCAAGCTTTCGAACTTTCTTTGAAAAACAACCGGGGTGAAACACTCTACTACAAAAAGTCGGAAGAACCCATGCAGGAATTTCGTCTGATTTTCGATCTGCAAAATCTGGAAGACGGCAATTACCATGTTAATTTGAAACACGGAAACTGCACACTTGACAGGCAGATCACCGTCTCAAACGGAATGCACCTTACCGTTGGTGAAGAAATCAGGATGTTCACTCCGTATTACAAATTTGAAAACGGGCTGCTTCAGGTTTCGTACCTGAACAATGCACAAAAAAATGTTTTTCTGAATCTGTATCGCGACGGACAGTTTGTTACCGGAAAAAAACTGGGCAAGGAGATGTGTATTCAGAAAACTATTGACTGTTCGAAACTGGAAGAAGGATTGTATGAGGCTGTTTTAAGCAATAACAACAACGAATTTCAGTTCAGCTTTCATAAATGATTAAGGAAAAACGTAAAAAAACGTGAAAGGCTCCGGTAATTCGGGGCCTTTTCATTTAGAGCCGGTGGTAATATTTTGTCTTTTTTTTGTACCAATCCCCTAAACAAAAATTTAAACCGGCATCATTTAAACTATTTCGATGCAGCCAAGTCCAAATCAGTGTTGTAATAATCTGGAGGAAAAACAGTGCAAATAAAAATTGAAAATCTGAACAAAGTTTACGGCAATGGGAACTACGCAATAAAAAATCTGAATCTGGAAATTCCCAACGGTATGTTCGGATTGCTGGGCCCCAATGGTGCCGGCAAATCTACGCTAATGCGAATTCTGGTTACACTGATGAAACCATCGAGTGGCCGTGTGCTGGTAAACGATCTCGATTTGGCTAAAAACCGCCGTGAAATAAGGTCCATGCTGGGATACCTCCCACAGGATTTCAGCTTTTTTTCGAAACTGAAAACCTACGAATTCCTCGATTATGCAGCAAGGCTGGCCGGCATGAAAAACAGCACTGCACGAAAAACTGCCGTTGACCAGATGCTGGAAGAAGTTGGGCTTTATGAGGCCCGCGACCGAAATGCCAATAAACTTTCTGGCGGTATGAAACGCCGGCTCGGCATTGCGCAGGCCCTGATAAACAACCCAAAAATTATTATTGTGGATGAACCCACCACCGGCCTCGACCCCGAAGAACGCATCCGGTTTCGTAACCTGCTTTCCAATATCAGTACACGCGATGTAATCATTATTCTGTCCACACACATTGTTGGCGATATTTCCAGTACTTGTCATGACATGGCGCTGCTAAACAAGGGGCAACTTGCTTTTTCCGGTTCGCCCGAAGAATTGGTGAAAAAAGCAGAAGGAAATGTATGGCTGATTCAGGCAACCGAAGCTGAATACTTCGAAATTAACGAAAAATACCCGGTTATTTCAACCATTCCAACCGATGGTGGATGGGAAGTTCAGGTGGTTTCGCCCGAAATCAACGGATATTTTGGAAAACAAATTGAGCCGAATCTCGAACACGCCTACGTGCATTTTATGGAAAACAAACTGAACCAGTGGACCAATTCATAAACACTAAATAAAACAGCAAAATGATTTCATTTCACAACATACTTTCCATTGCCAAATACGAGCGGAAAACATTGCTCAGAAGCTGGTTCTTCCGCATTTTCAGTATTCTTTCGCTGCTGATTCTTTTTGCACTAAACTTTGGAATGATTATCGAAGGTGGCGGAGATCAGGGGTGGGCCATACGAAGTATTCCAGCTGCAATTCCTTATTTTAACCTGCTCATTTTAAACGTTGCACAAGCCATTATCGCTGTTTTTCTTGCATCCGACTTTCTGAAACGAGATAAAAAACTCGATACCACTGAAGTAATCTACATGCGCTCGATGACAAACGGGGAATACGTAATCGGCAAAACCTGGGGAAACCTCCAGGTATTTCTGGTACTGAATATCGCAGTTGTTGCCATGGCTCTTATTTTCAATATATTATCGCAACAAACCACAGTAAATTGGGAATCTTACGGAATTTATTTGGTTTTAATCAGTGTACCTACACTGGTTTTTATTATGGGACTCTCATTTTTGCTGATGAGCGTTATCCGTAACCAGGCCATCACTTTTGTACTGATACTGGGTTACATTGGAATTACGTTGTTTTTACTGCAAGACCGGTTTTACTACATTTTCGATTACATGGCGTTTAACATTCCCATGCTGATTTCAGATATTGCCGGAATGGGAAACTTAGATAAAGTACTTATTCACAGAGGAATATATTTTTCACTGGGTGTCAGTTTTATTTTTATGACCATTTACCTGCTGAAACGACTGCCCCAGTCAGAAACCATGACCTGGTTTTCGCTGCTTTTTGCCATTGTGTTTCTTGCGGCAGGTGGTTATTTTGCCTGGCAGCACATCAGCCAGTTTAAAACAAACGAAAACATCAGAAATGAAGCCATTGCGCTGAACAATTCCTATGTTAAAGAGCTTTTGCCTTCAACCCTGTCACATTCGCTAACGGTTACCCACAGTGGAAATTCTGTGGATGCTGTTTCAAAAATTACAGTAAAAAACAACAAAACCAATCCGCTTAACAAACTCATTTTCAGTCTGAATGACGGATTAGCAGTTCAAAACTTTAAATACAACGGACAAGACATACCGTTTGAGCGGATTAACCACCTCATAATCAGCGAAAATATTGAATTGCAACCCGGACAGGAAGCCGAAGTTGAAATGGTTTATTCAGGCAATATCAATGAATCGCTTTGTTATCTCGATATCGACGAAAAGGAACGGACTGAAAAATACGGAAAGTTTGTTTTGAATGTGGATAAAAGGTATGCCTTTTTAACACCAGAATATGTGTTGCTAACGCCCGAAGCCAACTGGTATCCAAAAACCGGAGTAACATACAGCACCGAAGATGTGAGCTGGAACCATCCCGAATTTATAAATTTCAGTCTGAAGGTGAAAGCCCAACCGGGGCTGCAACCTGTTTCACAGGGTGAGATGACCAAAGTTTCAGAAGGAGAATTTGTTTTCGAAAACAAGGTGCCGTTGACTCAAATTTCGCTGGCCATTGGAAACTACGAAAAGAAAACGCTGCAAACCGACAGCCTGGAATTTGGAATCTGGCACATCAGCGGGCACGATTATTTCACCGAATCGTTTCCCGAAACAAAAGACACTTTGGCACAGGTAATTGCCGAACGAATGGGCGATTTTGAACGATCTTACAATCTGGAATATGCCTTTGACCGGATTTTCCTGGTTGAAGTTCCGGCTCAGTTCAAAACGTTTGAACGCATTTGGTCGGGCAGGCAGGAACTGATTCAACCCGAACAAATTTTGATTCCTGAAAAAGGATACCTGCTGCGAGAAGCAGATTTTGAAGGTTCTAAAAAAAGAATGGAACGCTGGGGCCGGCGCGGAAATGCAAACATGACCGAAAAAGACAAGGAAATCAGGTTGCTCTTCGAATTTCTGGGAATATTTACTCGTGAACAATCCGCTGATTTTCAACGCAGCGGTAGCAACTTTACGGTTCAGGAAATTCCCAATCCGTATTTCATTTTTGCCATGCTTTACAATTTCCAGAATAACATTATTTCTGACCAGTGGCCAATTACCAACCGCATTTTCGAAGCCTATTTAAAAAGCCAGTCGGCCGATATGCGCTCGGGATGGATGCGTAACATGCAGGGAATGAGCGATGACGAACTGGCAAATATTGCTTTACAGGACAGCACCTTCGAAGAAATTCTGGCCGATCCGAAACAGAAGCGGATTATTGACAATGTAATTAAACTGAAGGGCGAAGTGCTTTTTTCCATGGTGCAATGGAAAGCCGGACAAGAGGAATTTGAAGATTTTCTGCGTGAAGTGCTCAGAGAATACCGCTTTCAGAACATCGACTTTGAACATTTCGACCAGATTATTAACGAAAAATTTGGCGTTCGGCTGATACCCATGATGGATGAATGGTTTAAGGCAAAAACGCTTCCCGGTTTTCTGTTTTCACCCATCGAAGCAGTAAAAGTAAAAACCGGCGACCGGATGCAAACCAAAGTTTCGTTAAGAATCACCAATTTTTCTGATACTGAGGGCATTGTAAAGCTATCATTCAGAATGGGCGGAGGAGGTGGTCCGGGTCGTGGTTTTGGCATGGGGCCGGGTTCACAGGACATGATTGATAAACTGGTTTCACTGGAACCACACCAGACAAAAGACATAAACTACATGTTTGATGCCGATCCGCGCATGGTAATGATAAACACAATGACCTCACAAAACATACCGCAGGTCATCATGGAGGGTTTTCGCGATATTCCCGAAGACCCGCGGGCCATTCCGCAAGATGGTGAAATCGTTTCCGACATTCCTGTGCGAAAACAATTGCCCGGCGAATTTATTGTTGACAACGAAGACCCGGAGTTTGAAATTACGGTTACCGACGACATCAGCCTGCTTGAAAAATGGCTGGCAAAAGAAACTGATGGTGCTCAAAAATATATCGGTTTAAATTATTGGAGACCACCGTCAAACTGGTCGGCAACAACCAATTCCGACT
The DNA here is from genome assembly GCA_964500105.1 of uncultured Mariniphaga sp. GTDB lineage: Bacteria > Bacteroidota > Bacteroidia > Bacteroidales > Prolixibacteraceae > Mariniphaga. The sequence goes on from CAZCPH010000018.1 coordinate 4,795, forward strand.
TTTTCGGCGAATATGTTCGTTCTGCCCACTACATAAAAGCAGGCGATGGCTCCATGAAGGCCAAATGGCATGTTCCCATTGATGAAGCCGGCTACTATGATGTGTACTACCATTTGTACAAACCCCGAAGAATGGGCCGTGGCGGAAATGACGATACCGGGGACTACCAGTTTTTTATTCACAGCGATGAAGGCGTTGAAGAACAATCGCTGGGCATTCAAAGTGCCGAAGAAGGATGGAACCATTTGGGATCGTACTATTTCATGCCCGATACTGCTCTGGTAGAATTAACCAATAAATCGGATTCCCGGATTGTTTTTGCAGATGCCGTGCGTCTTGTAAAATTGTAAGTAAAATTGAAAAAACAGTAATATGAAGTCGTTTAAAAAATTAAACCCGATGCGAAAATCATTTTTTTTGCTCTCCCTGCTGCTTTTGTTTGGTTTTGGAACAAAAGCCCAGGAAATTTTAACCCTCGACAAGGCATTTCAAATAGCGGAAACCAGTAGTCCCGACTTGCAACAATCGTTGCTAAACCTCGAGCGGTTTCAGAAAAACCTGGAAGCTCAGCGCGCAGCGTTAAAATCGCGCTTTTCGCTCGATGTTGCTCCCATTGGTTTCAGCCGGAACAGAAGGTTCGACAACCGGGTCTCGCAATGGTACACCAACGAAAATTTTCAAACCAATGCGCTGTTTCGTGTCGAACAACCAATTTTACCCACCGACGGAACTATTTCGCTAACTAACGAATTTGGCTGGCAAAGCAGCTATTCCGATGCAACTGATATTGAAAGCCAGGTATTTTACAACAATCTGTACCTCAATTTCAATCAGCCGTTGTTTACCTACAACCGGCAAAGACTGGAATTAAAAGAGCTTGAGCTTAATTTCGAAAATGCAAATCTTGGTTACGTTATGCAACGGTTAAATATGGAAAGAAATGTAACCCAGTTCTTTTACAATGTTTACATGTCGCAAATGAACCTGAATATTGCAAAAGAAGAACTCACCAATACCCAGAAAAGTTACGACATCATAAAAAACAAGGTGGATGCCGGGCTTGCAGCCATGGAAGAGTTGTACCAGGCTGAGTTGAACCTGGCTACTTCAAAATCATCGCTTCAGGACAGGGAAGTGGCTTTTGAAAATGCAAAAGACCAGCTGAAACTTTATCTGGGAATGGACCTGTATAACGACTTCTCCATTCTTGCCGATGTTTCCGCCAACCCTGTTCCGGTAGATCTGGAAAAAGCTATAGAAACCGGAATGGCTTCACGTATGGAACTGCGCCAACGGGAAATCGATATTGAATCGAGCCAGTTCGACCTCATCCGCACCAAATCGTTAAACGAATTCAGGGGCGATGTTAACCTTCGTCTTGGAATTTCAGGCGACAACCGCAATCTCGATCAGATTTTCGATGCACCAACCAATAGTCCGTCAGTGGGAATCAGCTTTAATATCCCGTTGTTCGACTGGGGTGAGAAAAAAGCCCGGATTGCCGCCCAGGAAGCTGCCATTGAGTCGCAAAAACTGAATTACACCGACCAGCAGAATCAAATCATTATTGGAATACGTCAGGCATACCGCAACCTGCAAAACCAACTCAACCAGATTGCCATTGCAGAGCAAAGCCAGACAAATGCCCAGCTTACCTACGAAATTAACCTGGAACGGTACGAAAACGGCGACCTTACCGGTATGGATCTCAACCTCTACCAAACCCAGCTTTCGGAACGTAAAATCGCTTATGCCCAGGCACTTATTAATTACAAAATTGAATTACTTAACCTGAAAATTCAGAGTTTGTTCGATTTCGAAAAAAATGAACCCATCATTCCGGCCGACTTATATTTAAATCAAAACAACTAATTCAGAAAAAACAGTACAATTATGAAAAATATTAAATTCTTCCCGCTTATTATTCTGGTTGCCCTGGCTGCCGCATGTAACCAGCAAACCCAGTCAGAAAGCAGCGAACTGGCTGTACCGGTTTCCGTTGAAGATATCCGTCTTCAGAGCATTGAACAGTTCATCAGCACCACCGGTACAGTAAACGCTACTGCTGAAGTAACTTTAAATTCAGAAATGGCCGGCGACTATTATCTTGCAAACAATCCGGCAACCGGCAGGCCATTTAAACTGGGCGACCGTGTAAACAAAGGGCAAACCATCATCAGGTTCGAAAACGAAGAGTACGTGAACAACCTGGCAATGGATGCCGTAAAACTGAACCTCGAAATTTCGGAACAGGAATACGAAAAGCAAAAATCACTTTACGAAAAAGGCGGAGTTACCCTCCGTGAACTGCGCAATTCTGAAGTTTCAAAAACCAATGCGCAGTACAACTTCGAAAATGCACAGATTCAGATGACAAAAATGAGTGTAAAAGCTCCTTTTACAGGCGTAATTGTGGATTTGCCCTACTACACCAACGGCGTACGCGTGGCTCAGGGTTCACCCATGGTTACACTAATGAGTTACAACCAGATGT
>CAZCPH010000018.1:7298-7871 GCA_964500105.1 uncultured Mariniphaga sp.
AAATATTGAAGAGTTAAAACTGGGACAGGAAGTTTTGGTGACCAATTACACTTTGCCAAATGATACCCTGAAAGGAACAGTTAGTGAACTTTCGCCGGCTATCAGCACTGAAACACGAACTTTTTCAGGTAAAATTCAGGTTTCAAATCCTGACATGAAGCTGCGACCGGGAATGTTTGTGAAAGCCGACATCATTACTGCCCGGAAAGACAGCACCATTGTCATTCCAAAAGATGTTATTCTTTCCGGAGGTCGGGGTAAATATGTATTTATTGTAGGAAGAAACAGTGCAGCCGATGACCGGCGGATAACCACAGGCCTGGAAAACCAGAACTTTGTTGAAGTAACCGAAGGGCTGGCAGTGAACGACAGGCTGATTATCAAAGGCTTTGAAACGCTGCGCGACAATTCAAAAGTTCGAATCATCCGTTAGGAAACATACCGGAAAATCATTAGAAATTATTTAAAATGAAGAAATTAACCCAATTTTCTGTCAATTACCCGGTAACCATCCTAATGATTGTCCTGGGAGTTATACTCCTGGGGTACATTTCGTTTGACAAGCTGGGGGTT
>CAZCPH010000018.1:7937-11133 GCA_964500105.1 uncultured Mariniphaga sp.
ATTTAAACTCGCCCCGGATTTTCGTTGAAATTACTTCGGGAGAGCGGCCACCGGAGGAGATGGAAAAACAGTTTGTTGAAAACATTGAAGCGCTGGCCATACGTCAGTCTGATGTGATTCAGGTTTCTTCCATTACCCGTGTTGGCACTGCTCAGATAACGGTTGAATACGCCTGGAACAAAGATATGGACGAAGCTTTCCTCGACCTTCAGAAGGCTTTGAACTCGCTCACCCAGAATGCTGAAATTGATGACCTGCGCATCACGCAGCACGACCCGAATACCGCACCGGTAATGCTGATTGCCGTTAAACACAACGAAATTACCGACATGAACGAAATCAGAAAAGTTGCAGAAAACTACATCCGCAACGAACTGGTACGGTTGGAAGGTGTGGCAGAAGTGGAACTTTCGGGACAGGAAGAAAGTGAAGTGGTAATCAATACTGACCACTACCGGTTGGAAGCACAGGGGCTTACACTCGACGAAGTGAGTTCACGCATTCAAAACTTTAACCGCAATGTTTCGGGTGGCCGGATCAGTGAAATGGGCATGCAGTATATTGTTAAAGGTGTGCGCCTGCTCAACGATCTGGAAGATTTTGAAAACCTGATTGTTGGTTACAAAGCCACGAGGCTGGAAACCGAAGGTCGTCCGCGCGTGGAAATGGCGCCGGTTTTTCTGCGCGATGTGGCCACTGTTACCCTGGCTAATAAAGAACCCGCCAACATTGTACATTTCAATGGTGAACGGTGTGTTGGTCTGGCTGTTTACAAAGAAACCAAATTTAACACCGTAAAGGCGGTTGACCAGATCAACGAAGCACTGGTAAACATTGAACGCGCTTTGCCCGGTTACAACCTGCAACAGGTTACCAACCAGGGACGCTTTATCAGCAGCGCCATTGGCGAAGTTCAAAACACAGCATTGCTTGGTATTTTACTTGCCGTGTTTGTTCTTTTTCTGTTTCTGCGCCGGTTGGGTACCACACTCATTGTAAGTATTGCCATTCCAATCTCCATCATTGCCACATTCAACCTGATGTACTTTAACAACCTCACCATCAATATTATGACATTGGGAGGGCTGGCGCTTGGCGCAGGTATGCTGGTTGACAATGCCATTGTTGTGCTCGAAAATATTTTCCGAAACCACGAAAACGGAATGAGTGTGAAAGACGCAGCAATTACAGGAACTGCGGAAGTTGGCGGTGCCATCACTGCTTCAACGCTCACTACCATTGTTGTTTTTCTGCCAATCGTATATCTTCACGGTGCTTCGGGCGAATTGTTTAAAGACCAGGCCTGGACCGTTGCTTTTTCACTGATTTCTTCGCTTTTTGTAGCCATTTTTGTGATACCTGCACTTTATCACCGGTTCTACAAAAACAAAAAAACTCCGGCCAAAAAAAGCTCGGTTAAAATGGGAGGTTACAGCCGGTTTCTCGATAAAATCCTGAAAGTAAAATGGGTGGTTGTAATTGTTACCACACTGATTGTGGTTGGTTCATTTTTGCTGGTTCCGCTTATTGGTACAGAATTTATGCCCAAAACTGAAACCCGCGAATTTACCATGAACATGAAATTGCAGGAAGGCACAAAACTGGTCCGGACAGAATCTACTGTTCAAAACATTGAGTCTGTTCTTACTGAATATTTAGGCGAAAATCTGGATAAAATCTATTCACACTCTGGTCCCTCAACCAGCATTTCGGGTGATGCCACTACTGTTTTTCAGGGTGAAAACACTGCACAAATTAAAGTCATTTTAAAAGAAGATGCCACGGTAACAACCGGACAGGTAATCGAAACCATGGATAACCTTACAGCCGATATTCCGGGTCTTGAAATAAGCTATGCAGAAGAGCAAAGTGCGTTAAAGTCCATTTTGGGAACCGAAGAGGCTCCGGTAATTGTGGAAGTGAGAGGAGAAGAGCTCGACGAGATTGAAACAGTGTTAAACCAGGTGAAAGAACGGATGATGAACATTGAAGGGCTGTTTAATATTCAGACCTCCATAGAAGAAGGCGCACCCGAGGTAGAAGTACATGTTGACCGCATCAGAGCAGGGATGTACAACCTCGATATAAACACCGTAATTTCACAGATTCAGGACCAGCTGGAGGGAAAAAACGCAGGTCAAATGGAAAAATCGGGCGAAATGCGCGACATCACCATAAAAGTTCCGGAAAAAGGTCTGAATGAAATTTACAACCTCACAATCAGTTCCGGCACTCAGGTATTCAGGCTCAGCGAAATTGCCGACATCACCTTTGGCGTTTCCCCAAAAGAAATACTGAGAAAGAACCAAAACAGAACAGGCCGCGTTACTGCACAAATGGACAAAGGACTCGCTTTGGAGCACGTTGCCAATAACATCAGACAGGAAACTGCTTCCATTGAACTGCCGCTGAACTACAGAATTTTGGTTACCGGCGAAGAGGAAAAACGACAGGAATCCATGAGCAGCCTCGGATTTGCTTTGATTTTATCTGTTATTCTGGTTTACATGGTTATGGCGTCGCAGTTCGAATCGCTCATCCATCCGTTTACCATTTTGCTAACCATTCCTCTGGCAGTTGTGGGAAGTATAATCATCTTTTTTGCGCTGGGAAAAACGCTCAACATTATGGCGCTTATCGGGATTATTATGCTGGCGGGTATTGCCGTAAACAACTCCATTATTCTGGTTGACCGTATAAACCAGCTCATTCGCGAAGGAAATACACGAAGGGATGCCATTTTACAAGCCGGGCAACAACGTATAAGACCCATTATAATGACCAGTTTAACCACTGTACTTGCCTTGCTGCCGTTAACTTTCGGATTTGGCGAAAGCGCTTCGTTGCGTTCTCCCATGGCGCTGGCGGTTATTGGTGGTTTGGTAACATCCACACTTTTAACGCTGGTGGTAATTCCTTGTGTTTACGATATTTTAGACAGGACAAAAACCTTGTTTGCAAGAAAATAGAATGAATTTTATAATCAACAGAAAAGTACTCATCAGCATGTTGTTTACAGGACTTACCCTGTTGGGGTATGTTTCCTATAAACAACTGCCGGTAGAGCTTATGCCCAATGCAGAACTTCCCATGCTTTTTGTGCAAATCAACTCGCGCATCGAGGTTGATCCGGCCTACATGGAAAACCAGGCGGTAATACCCATCGAGGGAGCCATCGGAACCATGGAAGGCATTG
>CAZCPH010000018.1:11143-16697 GCA_964500105.1 uncultured Mariniphaga sp.
ATGAATAACCGTTCAGCATCCATCCAGGTCAATTTCAACCAAAATGTTAATTTCAAATATACGTTTCTGAAATTGCAGGAAAAGATTGATCAGGCTGCCGACAACCTGGACGAAAACTTTACGGTTTCGGTTAATAGGGTTGATGTACAGCAAATGTCAAACCAGTTTATGGAACTGCAGGTGAGAGGCAGCGGCGGTACCGATCGGCTCAGGAACATTGTGGACCAGGAAATAGCAGCTGAGCTCGAAAATATTGACGGAATTGCTTCGGTTACCGTTTTTGGCGGAAAAGAACGATCCATTGAAATTACATACGACAAAGCAGCCTGCGACGCCTACAACATTACGCCGGCACAAATCAGAAACGCCATTACCTCAAATTCGGCAAACCGGACCTTTGCCGGGTATCTGCACGAAAGCCAAAAACAATATTTCGTGCATGTAACTGCTGAATACGACCAGGTGACCGATATTGAAAATATTATTGTTGCTCCGGGACCCATTTACCTGAAAAATGTTGCCGACGTATTTTTTGGGGTGAAAGAAGAGGAAAGCATCAGCCGGGTAAACGGTCTGGATGCCGTTTCTATTATGCTGGTGAGCGATTCGCAGGCCAATCTCATCGAACTCTCCGGAAAAGTGCAGGAGCGTATTGCCGCGCTGAATGAAAAACTGGCAGCCAAAGATGTAGAAATGGTGGTGCAGACCAACATGGCAGAAACCATGGAAAAAAACATCGACCAGATTATGAATCTTGCTTTGGTTGGAGGCCTGCTTGCCATTTTCGTTCTGTGGATTTTTCTGAAAAACCTTAAAATTGTTTCCATTATTGCTTTGGCCATTCCGGTTTCGGTATTTACGGCATTCAACCTGTTTTATGCATTCAATGTTTCCATTAACAGCTTAACCCTGGTGGGACTGGTGCTGGCCATAGGTATGCTGCTCGACAACAGCGTGGTGGTGCTGGAAAACATTTACCGGCTTTCAGGAAAGCGGTTTTCTCCCGATCAGGCTGTTGTACAGGGAACTACCGAAGTGTGGCGTTCCATAGTGGCAGCAACCTTAACAACTGTCACTGTTTTTCTGCCTTTTCTGTTTTCTTCAGAATACATGATTAAACTGTTGGGGAATCATGTGGGTGTTTCCATTATTTCCACCCTTACTGTTTCGCTGTTTGTAGCGCTTTTGCTTATTCCCATGGCAGCACACGTTTTGCTGAAGAAGGAATCGTCGCACAATATTTTTTATGAAAAAGTAACCACCAACAACCGTATCATTCAAATATACATTCTGCTGTTGAAAGCCAGTATGCGTGCACCTGCTGCAACAGTAGTTGGTGCCATTGTGCTGTTTTTCGTCACCATTTTTATTGTTCTGGCCATAAGTGTAAATACGCTCGAAGAAGTGGAAGAAACACGTTTTTCCATATACATTACCATGCCCACAGGCGCAACCCTTGACGCAACCGACCTTGTGGCTGCCGAAGTGGAAAGTCGCCTGGAAGGAATACAGGAAAAACAGGATGTAATTGCCAACATTCAGGAAGAAGATGCCATCATTACGGTTGTGATGCAGGAAGATTATGAAAAGATAAACGACCGCACCATTGCCGAAATAAAATCGGAAGTGGAAGGGCTTGTGAATAATATTGCCCAGGCCGAAATAAGCCTTACAGCGCCGGCTTCAAGCGCCCGGTTTCGGGGCGGCGGCGGCGGGGGTGCCGGCATGGAAAACTTCAGCCGTTTTTTAGGCATCGGGACCAACCGCGAACGAATTCTGATTAAAGGTGAAGACTTTGACGTAATGCGCGGAGTGGCCGAAGATTTACAGTATTATATCGAAAATCTTGAATCCATTCGCAGTGTGAATATCAGTGTGGCCAGCAACCGGCCCGAATTGCATCTCTATTTCAACCAGTTGCTGTTAACTGAATTTGGGCTTAACATGAACAACATTGCCTCTGAACTGGGTTCTTTTACCCGTGAATTTACTTCCGGTGTCAATTTCAAACAGGGCATTGAAGAGTATGAGATCATCATCAAAGAAAAACTTACCGAAGAAGAAGAGGAGAGAGAGAAAAACATTGAAGATTTGCGGCGAATGAAGGTGAGCAACAATCAGGGTGCTACTTACGACCTTCAGGATGTTGCCGACCTGGTTTATGCTGATGGCATGGCCAGCATTACCAGGGTAAACCAGGAAAAACAGATTGAATTGTTTTACCGTTTTGCACAGGAGGCCGAACAATCGAAAGACCTGCTGGAAGCTTACCGTCTTGAACTGGATCAGGTTGTGGGCAACTACAAAATGCCTCCGGGTGTTGCCATTGAAGTGATTCATGAAGAAGACCAGTTTTCAGAATTTTACTTTCTCATTGGTGCTGCTTTCCTGCTCATTCTGATGATTCTGGCATCGGTTTTCGAATCGCTAACCACTCCCATCGTTTTAATGTTTTCTGTGCCGCTTGCAGCTATTGGATCGTTCATCGCACTCATTTTTACCGGCAACAGTTTGTTCAACGCCAACACTTTAACCGGTTTTCTCATTCTGCTCGGCGTGGTGGTAAACAACGGAATTATTCTGATCGATTACACCAATATTCTCCGAAGCAGGGGTTTCCGGAAATCGCGGGCATTAATGACTGCCGGATTATCGCGTGTGCGGCCGATTCTGATAACAGCCATTACCACCATTGTTGCGATGTTGCCCCTGGCCATGGGACAATCGGAATACGTTGGAGCAATTGGCGCACCGTTTGCCATTACTGTAATTGGCGGCCTTGCCGTGAGTACCGTTCTTACACTGGTTTTTGTTCCCACCCTCTATTTTGGGATGGAAAATGCCGTAAACTGGCTCAAATCGCTGCACTGGAGCTTAAAAGTGCTGCAATTGATTCTGTTTGTGGTTGCCACCCTTTACATCTATTTCGAAGTAGATACTTTTGTGTGGAAACTGCTCGGATTTATGATGATTGTTATCCTTATTCCCGGTGTTACAGCATTTGTTTTGACCAGCCTGCGAAAAGCCAGCTCAAATGTTGTTAACGAAAAAGAACAAATCCGTATAGTTGTACGGAAACTGGTTAAAATATACGATCGCGACAGTCGGTTTGTGCGCGAATGGAAAGCCGGGATTAAAATCAGGGAACGTGCCGGCTTGCTGAAAGACTACAAACATCTGCGCGATTTTTACGACCTCATATGGCAAATTCCGCTGTTCGGATTCCTGGTTTACTTTACCTTCTTTTACGTAAACAGCAGTGTATGGATGTGGATTATGTCACACTTCATTTACTTTTTCCTGTTTTTATTCTATGTGCCGTTTGCACAGGTTATGACCAACAGGTTTGAAAAAACCTCAAACCCTGTTTATCCTAAAATCAACCGTATTGTGCGAAACGTAATATTCTGGGGAGTTCCGGCTTTCTTCCTGTTTCTGTTTTTCAGAACCTGGGACAACCTGGGCATGGTTATTTTTGTGGGAATAATCTGGACACTGTTGCTGGTTATTTACAGTTCAGGCGAATACATTCATCGTAAAAACCTGAACATTGCCCGCATCGAAGGCCGGTTCAGTGCATTGCGACGCTGGTACTTTACCCTGGTACGCCAGATTCCGGTAATCGGAAAACACAAAGTTCCGTTCCGCGCACTAAACGGCGTTTCCTTGGAAATTAAAACCGGAATGTTTGGCCTTTTGGGCCCTAACGGCGCCGGAAAATCGACCATGATGCGAATTATTTGCGGCATTCTGGAACAGAGCTACGGAAAAATATGGATTAACGGGCTCGATACCCAAAAGCACCGCGAAGAATTACAGGGCCTGATAGGATATCTTCCACAGGCTTTTGGAACTTATGAAAATATGTCGGCCTGGGAATTTCTTGACTACCAGGCGATTTTAAAAGGAATAAAAGATGTTACAACGCGAAACGAACGGCTGGAATATGTGTTGAAAAATGTTCACATGTTCGACCGTAAAGACGACAAAATCGGTTCATTCTCGGGTGGAATGAAACAGCGAATTGGCATTGCACAAATTCTGCTCAACTTACCGCGTATTCTGGTTGTTGACGAACCTACAGCCGGTCTCGACCCGCGTGAACGCATCCGTTTCAGAAACCTGCTGGTGGAATTAAGCCGCGAACGGATTGTGATTTTCTCAACCCACATCATCGAAGACATTTCGAGCTCGTGCAACCAGGTGGCTGTTATCAACCGGGGCGACCTGAAATACTTCGGAACGCCAAATGCCATGGTTAAAATGGGTGATGGTTTTGTGTGGCAAATGACTTTACCTGCCAAAGATTTCGACAGTTTTGCCAACAAGCAGCTTATTGTTCACCACATGCGTGATGGCGAAAACATCAAAATCAGAGTGCTTTCAAAAGAAAAACCATCGGAAAATGCCATTCCGGCAACCCCGCACCTGGAAGATGCCTATTTATGCCTGCTGAAAGACTTTGCAAAAAACGTGTAAACAATGGAACAAAAATTCGATATAAAAAACAGCTTTAAAAATACGGTGAGAATGATCCGGTACAACCTGAAAATAATTTTTGCCGGCAGGTTCATCTGGTTCTTACTGGCTGCCTTTGCCTTCTTCCTGTTCTTTGCCATACAAACGGTTTGGAATGGCGAGGCATTAACCGACGGAACCGTTTACAACCTGCTTATTTTCCCCGGTATTCTGCTCATTTTTTACCCTTCGGTATTTGGTATTCAAAACGACGACGATTCGCGCATGCTCGAAATCCTGTTCGGAATTCCCAACTACCGCTATAAAGTCTGGCTGGTAAGGCTGTTGATGATTTATATACTGATTTTTCTGATTACAATCCTTTTTTCTGCCGTTGCATCGGTACTGCTGTATAAAGTCAATGTTCTTGAAATGGCGTATCAGCTGATGTATCCCATAGTTTTTATGGGATCGATGGCTTTTATGTTTTCAACCGTAATAAAAAACGGCAACGGCACAGCAGTACTGATTGTTTTAATTGGCGTGGCATTGATTATCCTTCAGGATGCAGTGGCACGAACCCAATGGAATGTTTTTCTGAATCCGTTTCAGATTCCCAACAATTTCAACGAAATCATCTGGCAGGGATTAATCACAAAAAACAGGATATTTTTGGGAGTGGGAATGATTGTTTTTATCCTTTACGGACTATACAATCTGCAGAAAAGAGAAAAGTTTGTTTAAACCAGCCTGTTGGTTTCTGTGTCAGGAAAAATAATGGATGGTCTGAATGTTTTGGCTTCTTCAAAATCCATTGAAGCATAGGAGATAATGATTACCACATCGCCTACGGCAGCCTTGCGTGCAGCAGGGCCGTTCAGACAAATGGTGCCGGAGCCGCGCTCACCTTTTATTACGTAGGTTTCGAGCCGTTCGCCGTTGTTGATGTTCACCACCTGCACCTTTTCATTCTCAATCAAATTGGCGGCATCCATCAATTCTTCGTCGATGGTTATGCTGCCCACATATTGCAGATTGGCCTCCGTAACAGTAACCTTATGTATTTTCGATTTACAAATTTCAATATGCATAACCC
>CAZCPH010000019.1:0-3992 GCA_964500105.1 uncultured Mariniphaga sp.
TCCTTCCTTTATTTCTTATAACTGACAAATATGCGTATTTAAATATATACATAAAGTAAAGATGAACTGGTAAAAAATAAACATGTTGATAAACGCAGAAAGAATAACAAAGCCTACAATAAGTGGAATACCGGTTAATCCGATACTTTGTAAGGTGTTGGCTCCTTTTATGGCGAAAATGATGCCCAGGTTGCTGTAGTTAAAAAAATAGACAAACTGGGCGGCAAAAAACACCAGGACGATGTAGCTTCCCATGGTGCTCATGGATTTGCCGATCTGGTGTGCTACGTCTTTGTCATTCCGTATGGTGCCAACGGTAATCCCGTAGGCCAGCGCCGGGAGAAAGAACATCAGCAAAATACCGATGATAATTCCCCGGAAAAATGGCGAATGCAAAACCGAACCACTTTCCGGATCGCGGAAAAGTCCGTTTTCAGGAATAACGGTCAGTGCCAGAAGTACCAAAGTAGCCAGCAATGTCCAGCCTGCGTTGCGAAGTGCTTTTTTCTCTTTTTTGGTGAGTTGTTCAATGGGCATTCGTTCTGCTGTTCCCTTGTAAGGGCCAAGTCGTGGCTCCACAATTTTTTCGGTTACCCAGGTTCCGGCAAAGAGCACCACAAAACTGGAGGCAATCATAAAATAGTAGTTCACTGCCGGATTGACCACAATATCTGGAATAATCATCTGAGCGGCCGATTCCGAAATCCCTGCCAGGATCGGGTCGATGGAGCCAATGAAGAAGTTGGCGCCAAAACCACCGCTTACGCCAGTAAATGCAGCAGCCAGTCCTGCCATTGGATGCCTGCCCAAAGCATGAAAAATCATGGCACCCAGCGGAATAAGAATTACATAACCGGCTTCAACAGCCAATCCGGAAACTATACCTGCCAAAACAATGGCAGCTGTTATCAGTCTTTTGGGTGCACCAAGAACAAGTGCCCGAATCATGGTTGCAAACAGACCTGAACCTTCGGCAGCACCAATTCCCACCATCACTACCAAAACATAGCCCAATGGCGGAAATTTCAGAAAATTGTGCAGGATGTTTTCGTACATCCAGCGCAGGCCTTCGCCGCTTAGCAGACTTTTAGCATAAATGGTTTGTCCGTCAACCGGATGCTGGGCTGTGGTTCCTGCAATGTGACCAATCCACGAAATAAGAACCACCAGCAATGCCAAACCTGCAAAAAGCGTGGCCGGGTGAGGCAGTTTGTTGCCTACAATTTCCACATAATCGAGCATTCTTAAAAAGAAAGGCCGTTTGGTGCCGTTTTCCGGTTCTGAATTGGTTTTTGCTTTATTCTTCTTCTTCATAATTTTTACCTGTCTCAATTTCTCAACATCTCACCCTCTCATCCTCTCATCCTCTCATCCTCTCAACCTCTCTTTATTCAGTTTCAGGATACACAAACCGGTCACCGGTATCTTTTATTACATTTTCTTTCCATTTATCGGAATAACCCGGGAACGAAGGCGGTTGCGGATATCCCCACGGATTGCGTAAAAACCGGCCGTTTTCTTCCTGTTTGCGGTTTCCGTCGAGGTATTTTACCAAAAGGAATTCGCCCAGTTCTTTCCAGCGCTTAACCGTTTGTTCTCCCATACTCACGGAATAGTCGGTGAGAAACTCGCGGGCCAGATTCTGATCTTTTTTCCAGAGCTCCAGTGCGGCTGCATCAACTCCGGGAGTATATTGAAAGAATTTGTTTTCCAGTTCGCTCTGTACTTTGCGCACGTCGGGCATCACGCGATTGTAAAACAGATAGGCAAAATGGGCTACACGGTTAAAAACCCAGAAAGCTGCATCGTCTTTATAATCCAGAATATCACCATATCCCTCGGCCCAATTGTAGGGTACCCGGTTTATTCCGCAATAGAACGGCACATAAACGGTGGTTCCGGCATCATCCACGCCAAACCAGTTGATACCGCCGATGGGATCGGGCAACCAGCTGCGCATTTGGGCAATGAAAGAAAATCCGGTTTGCTGTGTAACGGTGGTTCTTTCGTTAAAATATTCCTGACCATCGTGTTCCCAGGTGAGACCACGCCAGCGGTAGGGCAGACCAAAAGGCCCGGCGCCGGCATCCTGCGACATGTCCAGTTCGGTTCCCTGCAAATAGTTGCGTTTAAAACTCATTAAATCCTGCGGAGTAATTTTCCGGTTGGGTTTAATGAACAGTGGCATCCGTTCCGTTTCCAGATTTTCACCTGTTGCGTACTCCCAATATTCATCCATTTCGTCAGAAACCTGGCTGAACATGCTCCAAACCCGCAGTTCGCAAAAGCGGGCGGCGCCAAAATCAAGCGGAGCATACACATCGCTGAAACTGAAATCGGCATCTTTCCCGTTAAAATAATCCTGTTCGCGCGCAAAAGAAATTACATCGTGTGCATAAACTATTTCAACGTTCGTATCAAAAATTTTGTCCAGATTTTTGCTGCTGATGCTTCGTTTACCGTCTTCTTTCGGGAATGTTGTAATGCGGGCGTGGTTGGCATGAGCCGAAACATATCCGTCGGGAATGCGGATGGCCACCCAAACGGCTCCCTTGTTTTTATTGACTTGTTTCCCGGATTGGGAATCTGTTTGTAAATCAGTTCCTTTGCCAATCAGTTCCATAATCCATACTTCGTTGGGATCACCAATGGAAAACGATTCGCCGGAGCTGGCATAACCATGTTTTTCAATCAGTTCGGCAATCACCTTTATGGCTTCGCGTGCGGTTTTGGCACGCTGGGTTGCCAGAAACATCAGCGCAGCGTAATCCATCAGACCAGTGGTATCCACCAGTTCGCTGCGCCCGCCAAATGTTGATTCGCCAATGGCCACCTGATGTTCGTTCATAAAACCAATAGTTTGGTACGTATGCGGAACCTGTGGAATTTGCCCCAGCGGTTCGGCGGTACTGCGATCGTAAATGGTAACCATGCTGCCTTCGGGCCAGTGGGTGGCCGGACTGAAATAGAGTTCGCCGTAGCGAATATGTGAATCGGCAGCATAGGTTATCATTGTTGAGCCGTCGGCCGATGCACCTTTGCTTACCAGAAAATTGGTGCAGGCTATTGCCTGAAAAGCAAAAATACCGGAAAGGAAAGTTAAAATAAAGCCAAAGCGAAAGTATCGTTTCATAATGATGAATTTTTTGTGATTCTGTGAATTTCAGCAAATTCAGCTTAAAAAAATGTCCCGTAAAAAACGGGACAGGCGCAAAAATAATTAAAATGGAGAAACAGGCAAATGACTCAATTGTTAAGGAATTTCCTCTTTTCCATCGGCATATGTTGCAAACCGGCCTTTTTCACGCGGGTGCACATTGTCGTATCGTTGCCAGGGCCATCCGCCAAACTGTGTTTTGCGGTAATCGGCAAATGCCTGATGAATTTCTTCGGCGCTGTTCATCACAAACGGGCCGTGCTGAACAACCGGTTCGTTGATGGGCATACCCTGAAGCAGAAGCAAAAAGGCATCTTCGTTTCCGTTTTCGATAATTACCTGCTGATCGGCCAGTAATTCAAGCGATTGGTAGGGTTGAATGTCCATTCCTGCGATTTTAAGCTCCGGACCTTTGTAAAAATAGAGTGTTCGGTTTACTTCAGGAGAAGCGGTTGGTATTGTCCAGGTGGCACCGGCTTCCATTTTAATGAGCCAGATACCAACTTCGTTTTCCGGGTCTGCTGCCCATGAATCGGGTGCTGGTTTTGGGGCTGAAGTTTCACCCAGTTTGCCGGCGATGAGTGTAATTTCGGTTTTTTTGTTGTCGCTGCCGGTTTCGGTAACTACCGGAATATCTTCGGCCCAAAGCATGGTGTAAAACGGTTCGGCAAATTTTTTGGCACGCGGCAGGTTCAGCCAAATCTGGAACAATTCAAGCGGGTTTCCATCGTCTTTGTTCAGCAGCGGAAACATTTCTGCATGTTGAAGGCCTGCTCCTGCGGTCATCCACTGCACATCGCCGTTTCCGTACCTTCCGGCGGCGCCGTGTGAATCG
>CAZCPH010000019.1:4002-4976 GCA_964500105.1 uncultured Mariniphaga sp.
AAACCGTTCAGCACAACAGTTACGGTTTCAAAACCGCGGTGCGGGTGCGCCGGAAAACCGGGAATTTTTTCACCGTGGTACATGCGCCAGCCGTCTTTTGTGGTAAAATCTTGTCCGAGATTTCTGCCGGCCAGCGAGGCCGCCGGTCCCATTTGGTCGTTACCTTTTGGGTAATGATCGAGGTGATGAACACAAAATAAAAAAGGGTCGCTGGTGTTCCACATAAATCCCAGCGGTCTGATGTTGCTGATCAATTTGTTGTACATAGTTTCTGTTTTTTTTAACGGCTTTAAATTACCAATTTTTCTTTTAATGCCATTCCCGTAAACGATTTTTCCTGGTTTGTCAATTCTTCGGGTGTGCCGGCAAAAACCAGTTCACCACCTTTGTCGCCGCCTTCGGGTCCCAAATCGATAACCCAATCGGCAGACTTGATGATTTCCAGGTTGTGCTCGATGATGATGATGGAATGGCCGCGTGAAATGAGCGCATTAAATGAATCGAGCAGTTTTTTGATATCGTGAAAATGAAGTCCGGTAGTAGGCTCATCAAAAATAAAAAGGGTAGGGGAATCTTTCTCCTGAGCCAGAAATGAGGCCAGTTTTACGCGCTGACTTTCACCGCCAGACAATGTGCTCGAAGACTGACCCAGCTTGACGTATCCCAGGCCTACATCCTGCAACGGCCGGAGCCGTTTTGTAATTTTTTTTTCGGTGGATGATTTTCCAGCCGAAAACAGTTCTACTGCTTCATCCACTGTCAGGTTCAGAATATCGTCGATGTTTTTGTCTTTGTATTGAACATCCAGAATTTCTTCCTTGAACCGTTTTCCTCCACAGCTTTCGCAAAGCAGGTAAACGTCGGCCAGAAACTGCATCTCCACTTTAATTGTTCCTTCGCCCTGGCACTCATCGCAACGGCCGCCATCCACATTAAACGAAAAATGCTTAGGTTGATACCCTCTTATTTTTGAT
>CAZCPH010000019.1:4986-5206 GCA_964500105.1 uncultured Mariniphaga sp.
GCGACGATTTTCCAATGGGATTCTGGTCGATAAACTCTATGGCTGAAAGCATCTTAAAATCACCTTTTACCGCATCGTGATGGCCTGTGCGTTCACCGTAACCGCCCATAATTTTAGTGAGGGCCGGAAAAAGAATTTTTGACACCAGCGACGATTTACCCGACCCACTGACTCCGGTAACCACTGTGATTGTATTCAGCGGAAATTTTACCGAAATATT
>CAZCPH010000019.1:5216-16590 GCA_964500105.1 uncultured Mariniphaga sp.
TGAAATTGCTCCATTTTCGCCGTTGTTTGGGTACTTCAATTTTTTCAACTCCGGTGAGGTATTTTGTGGTGAGGCTGTCCGGTTTTTTCTGCAGTTCTTCGTGCGTTCCCTGAAAAACCACTTCGCCGCCGTGTTGACCCGCTAACGGTCCGATGTCGACAACCTGGTCGGCTGCGCGGATGATTTCCTCGTCGTGTTCCACCACAAATACCGTATTGCCTATTCTTTGCAGTCTTCGCAACACATTAATCAACCGTTGGGTATCTCGCGAGTGTAACCCGATGCTGGGTTCATCGAGAATATAAAGCGATCCAACCAGACTGCTTCCCAGCGAAGTGGCAAGGTTAATCCGCTGCGATTCACCACCCGAAAGGCTTGATGAAAGGCGGTTTAACGTGAGGTATCCCAATCCTACGTCGCACAAAAAAGCCAGCCGGTTTTTTATTTCGATTAAGATGCGTTTGGCAATTGCCTGATCATGCTTATCAAGGCTCAATTTTTCAAAAAATACTTTAAGTTCTGAAACCGGCATTAAAACCAGTTCCTGTATTGATTTGCCAGCCACTTTAACGTAGCCCGCTTCTTTTTTCAAACGACTACCTCTGCATTCGGGGCAGGTTGTTTTTCCCCGATAGCGCGAAAGCATCACGCGATACTGAATTTTATAGCTTTTTTCTTCCAGGTATTTAAAGAAGCGGTTCAGTCCTTTGAAGTGACTGTTGCCGGTCCAGAGCAGTTCTTTTTGTTCTGCTGAAAGTTCGTAAAAGGGTTTGTGAATGGGAAAACCGAACTGGTTGGCCGAATAAATGAGCCGGTCTTTCCATTTGCTCATTTTCTCACCGCGCCAGCACACTATGGCATCCTGGTAAACCGACAGCGATTTGTTGGGAATCACCAGGTCTTCGTCAATTCCGATTACTTTTCCGTAGCCTTCGCAGGTTGGACAGGCACCCACCGGATTGTTGAAACTGAAAGTATGCACCGTGGGTTCTTCAAACTCAATTCCGTCTGCTTCAAAGCGACTGGAGAAGGTTTGCACAATAATTTCTTCGTCTTTATACACTTTAACCACGCATGCTCCATGTCCTTCAAAAAAGGCAGTTTGTACCGAATCGGCCATGCGGCTTTGGGTATCTTCGTCGGTTTGAACAGCCACGCGGTCGATGATGATATGGCATTCACCGTTGCAAAAATTTTGTACTCCGGCTTCCAGCAGCTCGTCAATTCGTTTTACTTCGTTGTTCATTTCGAGGCGCGAAAAACCCTGCTGCATCAGTAGTTCGGCTTCCTGAAGCAGGGTGCGCCCGTTTTTCGGTTTCAACGGTGATAAAATCATGGCTTTGGTGTTCTCCGGGAAAGAAAGAATGAAGTCAACTACATCGGTGACCGAATGTCTTGTTACCTCTTCACCCGAAACCGGCGAAATGGTTTTGCCAACCCGCGCAAAAAGCAGTTTCAGGTAATCGTAGATTTCGGTGGAAGTGCCAACCGTTGACCTGGGATTGCGTGTGTTAACTTTTTGTTCGATGGCAATTGCCGGCGGAATGCCCTTGATAAAATCCACTTCGGGCTTGTTGATGCGCCCTAAAAACTGCCGGGCATAGGAAGAAAGGCTCTCAACATACCTTCGCTGGCCTTCGGCAAAAAGCGTGTCAAAAGCCAGCGATGACTTCCCTGAGCCTGAAACTCCTGTAACAACAACAAATTGATTTAAAGGGATTTTTAAGTCGATATTTTTCAGATTGTGTACCCTTGCGTGTTTTATTTCGATAAACTTTTCTGCTTTCTTATTAGGCATAGCCTGAGTGGATTCGTATAAAATTGTTAAAAAAACTTGTTTATTTCCGTAAAATGTTTCATTTTTACCCGTGCAAAATTAATAAATAGTTTTACTTCATTTTAAAATAGTCGCCTATCGAAAAAATTTACTTTTTGTTTACAATTAAATAGAAGGTAATGTTCAGAATAAATGAACTGAACGACAATGAGCTCGTTCAACGTTTTATAGAAGGCGATCAAAATTCACTGGAAATTTTAATTCACCGCCACAAGAGCAGAGTGTATTCGTACATTTTGCTGATTGTTAAAAACAGAGATCTGACTGAAGATATTTTTCAGGAGACTTTCATTAAGGTAATCCGTTCGCTTAAACGGGGGAAATATGTGGAGAACGGGAAATTTGTTTCCTGGGTACTTCGCATAGCCCATAACCTGATAATTGACCATTTCAGAAAGGAAAAGCTGCAGGGAACGGTATCCAACGACAGTCTGGAAGTGGATATTTTCAATTCACAGAAATTTTCGGATTATACCATTGAGGACGAGATGGTGAATAACCAGATTTTAAGCGAAGTAAAAGAACTGGTGAAGGAACTTCCGGAAGACCAGCAGCAGGTGATATACATGCGCCATTACATGGGGCTTAGTTTTAAAGAAATTGCAGAACAAACCGATGTTAGCATCAATACAGCTTTGGGACGAATGCGCTATGCATTGATAAACCTGCGGAAACTCATTAAAGAGAAAAACCTGGAGCTGACCCGTATTTAACCTTTGTTAACACAATAAGGGGTAGGAATAAGCGTTCTCAATAAAATGTTTTTAAAGAATGCCTATGAAAAAAATTTCTACCTTATTATTTATTGTAAAAAAGTTTAATTACCAATCAGTTGAAAGGCCCGAAGTGGGAAAAACAAAAGCTGATAGCGATTTAATTGAAATGGAAAGTGCAGTGGCGGAACCGTCAGCACGAACAATCCGGAATATCATGGATTTTGCCCGTTCCTACAATGTTTGTGAAACAAAAACAACCGGGCATGTGGAAATGATTTTAAATTAACAAAATTGCAAAAGGAAAGAAAGGCGTCTGAGGAAGGCGCCTTTTTTTTTGTGAAAAAAAATTACTCAGAAGATTTGCAGTTTGAAAATTTTCCATACATTTGTGATATTGTTTTAATATCAATTTAATCTAAATTTAATGTCATGGAAAAAGATTATACAGGATTGTCAGGGTACCTGTTCGTTTTTATCGAATTGATTCTTTTGGTACTCATTGTTTTTGGTTTTATGCGCGGAATGGTTGTTCCTTCTGTAATTTTAACCGCATTGTTTTTTTTGATTGCACCAGGATTTACAGTGGTCGATCC
The DNA here is from genome assembly GCA_964500105.1 of uncultured Mariniphaga sp. GTDB lineage: Bacteria > Bacteroidota > Bacteroidia > Bacteroidales > Prolixibacteraceae > Mariniphaga. The sequence goes on from CAZCPH010000019.1 coordinate 8,363, forward strand.
CAACCAAAGTTGTGTGATGGTGCTTTTTGGCGCTTACAAGGGAACCATTAAAACCAACGGTTTTTATTGGGTGAATCCGTTTTTTGTGCGAAAAAAGATTTCGCTGCGAGCCCGGAACTTCGACAGCGACCCAATCAAAGTGAACGACAAGCTTGGAAATCCGATTATGATTGGCGTAGTGTTGGTTTGGAAAGTGGAAAATACATATAAAGCAGCTTTCGGAGTTGATGAATATGAACATTTTGTGGTGGTTCAAAGCGAGGCTGCTTTGCGTAAACTGGCCGGGATGTATCCTTACGATAATTTTGAAGATGAAGAAGCTGAACTTACTCTCAGGGAAAGTACCGAAGAAGTCAATGACAAACTGGAAGCTGAAATTAAAGAACGGCTGGATATTGCAGGAATCTATGTAATTGAAGCTCGCATAAACTACATTGCCTACGCCCAGGAAATTGCCCAGGCTATGCTGAAACGTCAGCAGGCGACCGCCATAGTAGCTGCCCGGTTTAAAATTGTGGAAGGTGCTGTGAGTATGGTTGAAATGGCGCTCGACGAACTCAGCAAAAAGCAAATCGTGGATTTGGACGAAGAGAAAAAAGCTACGATGGTCAGTAATTTGATGGTTGTGTTGTGTGGCGATAAGGATGTTACACCCGTTGTAAACACTGGAACACTCTATCAGTAGCTTTAATTTTCAGTCATTGGGTGATTGGTTAAGATTTTATTGCAATCATCTGACGACAAAAAATTGAAAAGTAAGGTTGAAATAAATGACGAAGAAAAAAACATTTGTGTTGCGGATTGACCCGGAAGTGATGAAAGCTGTTGAAAAATGGGCTTCCGACGATTTCAGGAGCATCAACGGGCAACTGGAATGGATCATTCACAATGCATTAAAAGAAGCAAAACGATTAAGAACCAAAGAAAAATGATGAAGCAAACGTATACATGCCCAAAGTGTGGCAACAAAAAAGCAGAAGCTGACAAAATAAGAACAACAGGTGCCGGATTTACGCGGTATTTCAATATCCAAAACAGGAGTTTTACCGCTGTATCTTGCACCCGTTGTGGTTATACAGAACTTTACAGAACATCAAAAACGGGTGCAGGCAGTAATGTGCTCGATTTTATTACCGGTTGAACAATGATTAATTAAACTTATTCTAAATAAACTTCCGGATTCTAAATTTTTGTAAATTTTGGAATGGTTTGGTTGGTTGTTTTAAAGGCAATGGTTTTAAGCTTTTGATGCAGTCTTTTTTTATTTTTTTGCTCCATTGCCGGCACTTTTCTTGTCCCTTTCTTTCTGATTATAATACTTTTTACTCTTTTAACTGTTTTGATTTCTCCCTGTGCAATATTTATATTTGATGCCGTTTTAGAACGGATTTAACAAATCAAAAGATAAATGAAAGCTTATAATATTATTGTGCTTGCCAAACAGGTGCCCGATACCCGAAACGTGGGAAAAGACGCCATGAAGGCCGACGGAACGGTGAACAGGGCAGTTCTTCCTGCCATTTTTAATCCTGAAGACTTGAATGCATTGGAACAGGCTCTGCGCATTAAAGATCAGTTTCCCGGAACAACAGTAAAATTGCTGACCATGGGACCTGGGCGTGCAGCAGAAATCATCCGTGAAGGATTGTTCCGCGGAGCAGATGGCGGCGTTTTGCTTACCGACCGGGCTTTTGCCGGATCCGATACACTGGCTACATCTTATGCACTTGGCCAGGCCCTGAAAAAAATGGGGAAAATTGATCTCATTATTGCAGGCCGCCAGGCTATTGACGGCGATACCGCACAGGTTGGTCCGCAGGTTGCTGAAAAACTGAAAATGCTCCAGGTAACTTATGTGGAAGAAGTGAAAGAACTCAAAAACGACACCATCGTGCTGAAACGTCGCCTCGACCGGGGTGTGGAAACGGTAAAGTGTAAATTGCCGCTTGTGATTACAGTAAACGGCACAGCGCCCGAATGCCGGGTGCGCAACGCCAAACTGGTGATGAAATTCAAAAGGGCAAAAACGGTAACAGAACTCCAGAAAGAAAACGAAGATTACACCTCGCTTTACAACGACCGGCCTGACTTAAACATTCCGGAATGGACTGTAAACGACATCGATTCAGACGCTGCTCAACTCGGATTAACGGGTTCACCTACAAAAGTAAAATCCATTGAAAATGTGGTGCTTCAGGCCAAAGACTCAAAAGTGATTTCAGCTTTGGATTCTGAAATTGAAAACATGATGACAGAGTTGATAGCAAGCCATACCATCGGTTAGTTGTAACAGAAAAAGATTTAACATGAATAACGTATTTGTTTATTGTGAAATTGAAGACGGCCATGTGGCTGAAGTGAGCCTCGAATTGCTGACCAAAGGCCGATCACTGGCAAATCAGCTCAAGTGCGATCTTGAAGCCATAGCCATAGGTCATAAACTCGATGACGTTGCCAAACAGGTCATTCCATACGGCGTTGATACTTTGTATCTGGCCGACGATAAAAGATTGCATCCCTATCAAACGCTTCCCCATACTTCAGTTGTTGTGAAGTTGTTTGAAGAAGAAAAACCACAAATTGCCCTGATGGGTGCTTCTTCCATCGGACGTGATTTGGGGCCGCGGGTGTCGTCAGCATTGCACAGCGGGCTCACAGCCGACTGCACATCCCTTGAGATCGGCGATCATTACGATAAAAAATCGGATACGAAATACGAAAATCTGTTGTACCAGATTCGTCCGGCTTTTGGCGGAAACATTATCGCAACCATCATCAATCCCGATTGCCGTCCGCAAATGGCAACCGTTCGCGAAGGTGTGATGAAAAAGGAAGTTCTCGATCCGAAATACAAAGGGAAAGTGGTTAACCTCGATGTATCGAAATATGTCAGCGATTCTGATTTTGTTGTGGAAATCATTGAGCGCCACATAGAAAAAAGCAAGCTGAACATTAAAGGTTCGCCCATTATTGTAGCTGGTGGTTACGGCGTTGGCTCAAAAGAAAATTTCAAATTACTGTTCGATCTGGCCGAAGTTTTGGGTGGCGAAGTGGGTGCATCCCGCGCAGCAATTGATGCCGGGTATGTGGAACACGAACGGCAGATTGGCCAGACCGGGTTGACTGTTCGGCCGAAACTGTACATCGCTTGTGGAATTTCGGGGCAGATTCAGCACCGCGCCGGGATGGAACAATCGGCCCAGATTATCGCCATCAATACCGATCCTGAAGCTCCGATAAATTCCATAGCCGACTATGTAATTACCGGAGATATTGCCGATATCATTCCCAAAATGATTAAGTATTACAAAAAGAACACGAAATAATTCAGAAGAAATGGCAAATTTTTATACCGATAACAGTGAATTGAAATTTCATTTGAACCATCCGTTAATGGAGAAAATCGTTCGGTTGAAAGAACGGAATTTTTCGTTTAAGAATGAATTTCAGTTTGCACCGCTCGACCACGAAGATGCGATGGACAACTACGAACGTGTTTTGGAAATTGTGGGCGAAGTTTGTGGCGACATTGTTGCACCCAATGCAGAAAGCATTGATGCTGAGGGGCCGCAGGTGGTTGACGGGCATGTTGTTTATGCCCGTGGAACCAGCGAAAACCTGAAAGCATTGAACCAGGCCGGATTGATGGGGATGTCGCTTCCGTACAAATACGATGGGCTGAATTTTCCAATCGTGCCCTACATTATGGCTGCCGATATTGTATCACGTGCCGATGCCGGTTTTGTGAATATATGGGGCTTGCAGGATTGTGCCGAAACCATTAACGAATTTGCCTCGGAAGAGCAAAAGGAGAAATACCTGCCACGCGTTTGCAAAGGCGACACTATGGCCATGGATTTAACCGAACCCGATGCCGGCTCCGATCTGCAGGCGGTTCAGTTAAAAGCCACCTGGGACGAAAAGAAAAATACCTGGTTGCTAAACGGTGTGAAACGCTTCATCACCAACGGCGATGGCGATATTTCCCTGGTACTGGCACGTTCGGAACCCGGTACAAAAGATGGTCGCGGACTTTCCATGTTTATTTACGATAAACAACATGGCGGAGTGAAAGTGAGGCGCATCGAACACAAAATGGGCATCATCGGTTCGCCCACCTGCGAACTGGTTTTTAAAGATGCTCCGGCAGAACTTGTTGGCTCCCGGAAACTGGGACTCATTAAATATGTAATGGCGCTGATGAACGGCGCACGGCTTGGAATTGCAGCGCAGTCTGTTGGAATCAGTGAAGCGGCATATCGCGAAGCGCTGGAATACGCCAAAGAACGCATGCAGTTTGGAAAATCCATAATTCGGTTTCCGGCTGTTTTTGAAATGCTTTCGCTGATGAAGGCCAAACTTGATGCCTCGCGTACATTGCTTTATGAAACAGCCCGGTTTGTAGATATGTACAAAACATATCAGCACATTTCAGAAGAACGTGCTTTGGAAAAAGAAGAACGTGAAGAAATGAAACACTACCAGCGCCTGGCTGATATTTTTACGCCACTTGTGAAGGGAATGTCAAGTGAATACAGCAACCAGCTGGCTTACGATGCGGTGCAGATTCACGGAGGTTCAGGTTTTATGAAAGATTACCCGGTGGAACGTATTTACCGCGATGCCCGCATTACTTCCATTTACGAAGGAACAACGCAGCTGCAGGTTGTGGCGGCTATCAGGGGCGTTACAACCGGTGGTTTTCTAAACAGAATCAGGCATTACGAAGCACAGCGCATTTCTCCGCAACTGGAATACCTGAAACGCTCGCTGATTATTTTAACCGATGAATTTGAGCAGGCGGTGAAAAAAGTAGTTGGTACTGATGATAACGAATTCATAGATTTCCACGCCCGCCGTTTGGTTGAAATGGCCGGGCATATCATCATGAGCTATTTGTTGCTGCTCGATGCAAACCGCGAAGAGTCGTTCCTGCGTTCGGCAAAAAATTACATCACCTTTGCCAAATCTCAGGTAAAAGCAAGTGCCGAATACATCCGGGTTTCAGAATTGAGCGACATCGGAAATTATAAGTTTGAATTGTAGGAAAAACGATTTTTTGTTTTTCAGTTTTCAGCCCCGTCCGGTTTTCAAATTCCTGGCGGGGCTGAATTGTTATATCAAAAGAAATTCTTCAATATTATCTGGAGAAATTGTTTTCATTTCTCTTACAGGATAAGCATCTGTAAATGTTTTGGAAAATCGTCCTTGTTTTTTTGGATTTAGCTTAAACTCGAATGCTGAAAACTTTCCGTCCTGCTCTTCAATAAAATCAATTTCTTGTTGTTTAAATGTCCGCCAAAAATAGTAATTTCCATAGAATTGATTGTAGCTCAGAAATTTAATGCGTTCACTTACAATAAAATTTTCCCATAAAGCACCTTTGTCCGTTCTGAGTTCAAATTGTTGAAAGTTTCCGGTAAGTGCATTTCGGATTCCATTGTCGTAGAAATAAATCTTTTTCCCTTTTTTTATCTCGTTTCGTGCGTTTCTGCTTAAAGCATTCAACTGGAATATAATAAATGCTTTTTCGAGCAAATTGATGTAGCGCTCAACTGTTTCTTTGTCTGCTCCAATTGTTTGTGAAATTTCATTGTACGATACTTCACTTCCAATTTGTAATGCCAGGGCTTTTAAAAGTTTTTCGAGTAACACAGGTTTCTGAATCGTTCCAAATGATAAAATATCTTTGTATAAATAACTCCCAGCCAGGTTTTTAATAAGTTTGATTTCGTGTCCCGGTGAAGTAACTATTTCAGGATAATAGCCAAAGACAAGGCGATGAGGTAGTAACCTTTTTTCTTCTGTCAAGCTGGTATGATTTACCATTTCCTGAAAAGATATTGGGAACAGTTGATATTCCAGTTTTCTGCCTGTTAGCGGTTCGTTTACTGTATTCGCAAGTTCAATGGAAGAGGAACCGGAAACAAAAAGTTGAATATCTTTTAAATAATCTGTAATTCTTTTCAGGGAGAGTCCGATTTCCGGAATGAGTTGGGCTTCGTCAATAACCAGTGTCTTCGTGTTTCCCAGAAGTGTTTTGATACGTGTTGATGTCAGATTGGAAAGCTGTTCGGTTGAATCTGGTTCATCTCCGTTGATTATTTTAACATTCTGATAGGATGAAATCAGTTTTTTCAGCAAAGTTGTTTTGCCCACTTGTCTCGCTCCGAGCAGAATAATTGCCTTTTTTAATTTGAGGTCTTCTTTAATGTTGGCCTCTAATTTTCGTTTAATCATTACTTGAAAATTTCAGTAAAGGTAACAATTTCGTTTCAAACCGAAGAATTACCGGTGAATTTTTCGTTTCAACCCGAATAATTTACCCTTTTTTGTTGAAATTATCTTTCCCGTAGAAGAATCGCCCGGTTACAAGTAACCCGCCAAAAACAAATGCGGCAAAAATCAGACTGCTCACTGCCAGTTGCATTCCGCCAGAAATAACATGCCCACTGGTGCATCCTCCGGCCATGCGCGCACCAAAAATCAGGATAAAACCACCAAACAACGACCATAAAATTCGGGAAGAGCGGGAATTATTTTTGAAATTCTTCCAGTTATCGTGAATGAGCTGAATTTTAAACTCTCTGTTCAATAACGAAAGAATTAACCCCGACAAAGCAGCGCCCGCCAAAAACACAACTTCCCACCGGCCTGATTTTTGAATGGCCTCGAAATAACTGTTTTGGGTAACTCCGGCCAGCCAGTCGGCTACAAAGGGAAATGTGGTGGATGCCCCGATTTGCCGGTTGGATACTACGCTAAGAAAAACAATGCCATTCAGAACAGCAAGACTTATTCCGGTAGCCAGCCATTTCATATTTTTTCCTGGTTTATCCAGTTGATGTACCCAAAATGCAGCACCAATAAAAGTTGCTCCCAGTAAAACCAGCAGAATATAGAAAAGCACCGGATTTTCTCCGGTTAGACTATGCAATGTAATAACGCCCAGGTTTGGCCCCAGAATTCCCTGAATGGAAGGCAATACAAGTGTATAAACCAAACCTCCGAGTAATCCGCCAATGATTCCGAACAGCGCATCAACAGAACCTTGTCCCAGCGAAATGGCGAGTGTTCCCGGACAATAGCCGAGAATGGCCATGCCAATGCCGAAAATAATTCCGCCCAGTGCAATACCTCCAAAAATGAGCGGTTTGGCATGGTAGCCTGCCAGCCCCAGCCCGATTTCAATATTAATTAAAATAGCGCCAACCCCAATGGCCACCGCTATGGCTTTGGCCACCGCCAGGTTGTTGAGTGTTGCCATACCGCTGATGGTGTTGTACTGATTCAGTTTTGCGTATTGCAGGGCTGCTCCGAAAAGAAAACCCAGAATAAGTGTAATAACCATTTTTTCGATTTTTTTAGTACGGTATGCCAAAACTACTCAATTTTGCTTAATTTATTGGCTGCGAAGAAGATCATTTGATTGTTTTTGCTGACAGATATTTTTTGATTTTCATATTAAATTTTTTTCCCGATTGTTGTAAAATAAACTCTTGCATACATTGGCCTGTTATTTCTTTTTTACTTTTGCACGCCGTTGTCAGAACCTGCTCATTTTTCATTTGTTCTGATTGACTATCAATGAGAAAGGTTTTGTATAAATAAGCACTTAGAAAAACAGGAAAACAATGACAGAAATTCGGAATATTGCCATCATCGCCCACGTTGACCATGGAAAAACCACATTGGTTGACCGTATGCTTCACCAGGTAAAATTGTTCAGGGAAAATCAGGATATGGGTGAACTGATTCTTGACAGCAACGATTTGGAACGGGAACGCGGTATTACTATACTTTCGAAGAATGTTTCGATTCGTTACAGAGACACCAAAATAAACATTATCGATACCCCCGGACACTCCGATTTTGGAGGCGAAGTGGAACGCGTATTGAATATGGCCGACGGTGTTTTACTGATTGTGGATGCTTTTGAAGGGCCAATGCCGCAAACCCGTTTTGTGTTGCAAAAAGCGCTGGAACTGGGGTTGAAACCTATTGTGGTGGTGAATAAAGTGGATAAACCCAACTGCACGCCCGATATTGCCCACGAAAAGGTGTTCGACCTGATGTACAGTCTCGATGCCACCGAAGAACAACTCGATTTTCCCACGGTTTACGGTTCGGCAAAAGCCGGCTGGATGGGCCCCGACTGGCAAGAAGAAACTACTGATATCAGCTATTTGCTTGATGTTATTCTGGAACACATTCCGGCTTCAAAACAC
>CAZCPH010000020.1:0-16542 GCA_964500105.1 uncultured Mariniphaga sp.
CTTTTTCTACTACCGGCATTTTTGTAACCCGCTGGAGTCCCCGTCCCGAACTGCTCCAGGGAGCTTTTACCATAATTTTCCCCCACCGGCGAATCTGTTCTTCCAGTTCTGCTTTGGAAGTGCAAACCTGTGGCAGCAGATGAGGCGGCAGAACTTTTTCGGGTGGCAGTTTGGGCAAAATTTTTTTCAGAATTTCAAGTGCAAATTTTTTGGAGTAGATTTCGCGGTATTCCGGCTTCCAGTTGAAAACAGGAGATTTTTTAAATTCTTCAGCACAGAAATCTTTCAACGGACCAAGCAGGCGATGTGCTGCCGGGCTCCAGCCCCAGGGGAGAAGCCGGTTAACTGGTTCGTTTATAAACGGGTTCTTTTTTGAAATATCGTTTGTCAGTACAAAGCGGGGTGGTTTAATCTCTATTTTCTTAAGTGATTCCAGAAATTCTTCTGAAGGAAGTGTTTTTACCAGAATCACATCTTCGGGTCGGGCAAAAAAGAGGGGCAGGGTTCCCAGATCATCCTCCATTTTTTGCAACAACCGGTTGGGTTGCCACGAAGCATGACCATTGGCCACCGCATATTCGCATGTGGGATTAAAAAGGTAAATGTCGGGTATTTTTTCTGCCATAAAACCTGTTTGGATTAAACGGTTAACGGAATTCCTTCCGGTCGGGTATGTTTCCACCGGCGATGCGACCACAGGTAATGTTCCGGCTCCTGGCGGATAATTTCTTCCATTTTGTGCACATAAGTCAGCAAAATATCCTTTTGTTCCATCTCGGCAGGATTTTCTATTAAAAGTTCAAAATTGGCCACGTAATGTCCTCTGCTAATTTTGGTTATATTTTGAAAAAATACTGGTTGATTGGTTTTGGCCGAAATTTTTTCAGGCCCCGAAAAAAAAGGAGTTTCGCGGTTTAAAAAAATAGTCCAGAACCTTGAAGTTGCCGGTGGCGTTTGATCAGCGCCCAGCCACAGGGCTGTAGGTATTTTTTTGCGGTGAAACTCCAGTGCAGTTCGGGCCGACTGATTTACCGGTATGCACCTGCCGCCCCATTTTTCGCGACCGTGGTTCATGAATTTTTCCATAGCCTGGTTGCCACGAATGGGGTTGTAAATCATTAATCCCAGGTGTTTTCCCCTGGTTTGCACAAAACTGCACCACTCCCAATTGTTGTGGTGCATGGCCAGAATGATAAAGCTTTTACCTTCTTCATAAAGTTTTTGAAATGCCTCGGTACCCTTAAACTGAAGGTGTCTGTTTAGCTCCTTTTCGCTGATGGAATGCAGCTTTACCGTTTCCACAATCAGGTCAGTCAGGTGGCGGTAAAACTTTTTTGCAATCTGTTTTCGTTCAGCTTCAGTTTTTTCAGGAAACGCGTGTTTCAGGTTATCCATCACCACTTTCTCGCGGTAATGAAAAACGTGTCGTATAAAAAAATGAAGGACATCGGAAAGGAAAAAAAGAATTTTAAACGGCAGCAGAGAAATGAGATAGATAATGCCTGAGATCAGTTTGTTAAACCCCTTTTTTAGAAAGTTTTCGCGATAACGCGGGTCTGAATATTCAAGTTTATTTTTTTTCTCCATATTGACACGAAACGATCAAATATAGTGAATTTAACCTGATGGCAATTAATCTTTAACAGGTACATCTGCCGGTCGTTTGTTTTTCCATCGCCTGTGCGACCAAAGGTAATTTTCGGGTTGATCGTTTATTACCTTTTCCATTTTTTTGATATAGGCTTTCATAATTTCAGTTTCGCTGAATTCCGAAGGATTTTCGAACAACAACTCAAACGTTGTTTCATAATATCCGCGCCTCTTTTTAATCGTTCGCTGGAAAAACACCGGGTAATTAAACCGGCGCGAAATGGTTGCAGGGCCCGGGTAGAACATGGTTTCCTGGTTCAGAAACATGAGCCAGAATTTATGAAACCAGGGTGGAGTCTGATCGCCTGCCAGCCAGATAAAAACCGGTTCTTGTACACTGTGGGCTTTTACCACCCTGCGTAAAACAACAGCACCTGGAACCATCTCAGCACCAAAGCGGGCGCGGTTTCGGTTCATGTACCTGTCAAACTGAAGATTGTTTAGCGGTCTGTAAACTCCCAGGATTTTATGTTTCAGAAAAAGCGGAAATACGCTACCCCATTCCCAGTTGTTGTAATGCATGGTGAGTACAACCACACTTTTACTTTGTTTAAAATATTGGTCTATCACTTCCGGATTTTTTACCAGCATTCTCTTTTTGAATTCTGTTTCGCCAATACTGCCAAGTTTTATGGTTTCGATGGTTAAATCTGCAAAATGACGGTAAAACTTCCGGGCAATACTTTTCAGTTCTTTCTCTGTTTTGTGTGGAAACGAATTCTTCAGATTTTTCATGACCACTTTTCTCCGGTAACCCACTATATGATAAACCACGACAAAAAACAGGTCAGACAACAAATACAATAATCCAAACGGGAACCGTGAAATCAGTTTTAAAAGAATGATGCCGAGATGTGGAGAATTTCCTTTATTCATGCCTGTTTTTATGAAGATGTAAAACTACATTTTTTCGTGCAAAACTCTCCGAAAAACTTTTTTCCTTTTTATCTTCGGCTCAAAATATATGATATTATGAAGATTCAGTTAAGTATTGTTTTAATTTCAATGAGTGTAAGTTTGTTTGCTCAGCAAACGTTTATTGCCCATCGCGGGGCGTCTTATCTGGCGCCTGAAAATACAGTTGCTTCGGCAAATCTGGCCTGGGAGCTGGGAGCCGATGCCGTGGAGATTGATGTTTACCTGACCAAAGACAACCGGGTGATGGCTTTGCACGACAAAGACACCAAACGCACCACCGGAGGAAAGAAAACATTCGCGATTAAAGATACACCGTCTCTGGTGTTGCGCGATTTGGAAGTGGGAGGCTGGAAGAATGAAAAGTACAAAGGTGAAAAAATTCCGTTTATTTCTGAGATTATCGAAACTGTTCCCGAAGGAAAAAATCTGGTGGTAGAAATTAAGGCCGGTAGTGAAATCATTCCACATCTGAAGCGGGAAATCGAGAAAAGTGGTAAACTTGATCAGATGATTTTTATCGCTTTTGGCTGGGAAACTATTCTCGATACCAAAAAAGAGTTTCCTGATAACGCCTGCTACTGGCTGAGTTCGTTAAAACAGGGATTAAAGAAGAGAATGGAAGAAGCGGCAGCTGCGGGGCTTGAAGGAGTAAACCTGAGTTACAAAATTATTGACGAAGAGGTGATGCAATTGGCGAGGGAGTTAAATCTTGAAGTGCTAACCTGGACGGTAAACGACCCGGTGATTGCCAAAAAAATGACCGACCTTGGTGTAAAGGCAATTACCACCGACCGGCCCAAATGGCTCAAGGAAGAGATGACAAAATTGTAGCATAAAAAAAAGGAGCAGTTTCGCTCCTTTTCGTTTTTAAATTGGATAAGTTATCACTTGGTCAGCCTTTCCAGCCGTTTCATAATCGAGAAGATAAATGCCGCCGAAGCAAGACAGCAAACCACAAAAATTGCCCATAACTGCCACAACTCCAGGCGATCCCAGAAATAGCTTCCGATGCCCAGCAGTTTGTTTCCTACAGCTGTTGCCAGCAACCAGCCACCCTGCATCAATCCCTGAAAGCGTGCCGGCGAAACTTTTGAAACAAAAGACAGTCCCATTGGGCTGAGGAACAGTTCGGCTATGGTGAGTACCAGGTAACTGCTCATGAGCCAGTAGGGCGAAACCCGCGATGTGTCGGGCACTTCTTCACCTTGCAGTTGTACCGGCGATATGATGTCGAGCGAAGCTACCAGCATAATCATAAACCCAAAGGATGCGATTATCATACCAATACCGATTTTTTTCGGTGTGGAAGGCTCTTTTCCGCGGCTGGCCAGCCAGGTAAACAGTCCCATTACCAAAAAGGTCAGGGAAACTATAAACAGCGGGTTAAACGACTGGAATATTTCTGGTGCAATGGCGTGCTGCGGATCTCCGTTGCTGTAAAATAACCAGGTAAGAAACCCCAGTCCGGCAAACAAAATACCACCCAGAACACGCATCTGTTTTTTCAGTTTTTTGCTTAGTAACATTACAAGTCCCACCACAGTGCCTATAAAGGCCAGAATGTACCACAAGTTAAAAAACAGGTAGGTAAACGGGCCAACTGTTTTAACGGTGTAATCGCGCGCAAACATGGTTTGGGTGAGGCCGTTCTGGTGAAATGACATCCAGAAGAAAATGACCACAACAAAAACCAGTAGTAACGCTGTTACGCGCGGGCGCTCTTCTTTATTTGAAGCCTGCAGCATCCAGATTACAAAACCGGCAAAAAGCCCAAACGCAAAAGCAATGTCGGCATTGCCAAATGCAAAGAAAATGGCAAACCCAACCGCCAGTATCGTACCAACCGAAATGGCGATTTTTTTGACGCTTTTTTCCACCTGAACCTCTTTGGTTGTGGCTTTCACCTCTTTATTTGGCAGCATTTTATTGAAAAAGATATATACCAGAAGCGAAATCAGCATTGCGATTGCTGCAACACCAAAAGCATAATTGTAACCTTTGGCAAATACATCGATATAGTCCTGGGCAAATTTATTCAGATCAGTAATTGGTCCGTTCAGGCTCACTGAATTCGCCAGCTCGGCAAACCGGGTAGAGTGGGTTAGTTTGCCGCTGATTACCTGATGACACAAGGCAGGCAAACTGCTATCGTGAACAAAACCGTTGGTTTTTAACCACCAGTCGCGCACTGCCGTGGCAGCAAATGGTGCAAAAAAGGCTCCGATGTTAATTCCCATATAAAAAATGAGATAGGCCCTGTCTCGCAGTTTTTCATATTTGGGATTGTCGTACATCTGCCCCACAACAGCCTGTAAATTTCCCTTGAACAATCCATTACCCAGAGCAATGGTGAACAGAAAAATCACCGTCATGGAAAGCGGCATCCCGGGAATTGCCATTAAGACATACCCGGCAAACATGATGATTATTCCGCTGAGAATGACTGTTTTGTACTTTTTGGTAGCGTCAGCAATTATTCCGCCAAGTAATGCCAGTGCATAAATGGCAAAATAAAATGAGCTGTAAATACTTCCGGCCGTTTCAGCATTCACGCCGTATTTCGCCTGCAAAAACAGTACAAGGATAGCCATCATGGTATAGAAACCAAAGCGTTCGCCCATATTGGCGAAGAAGGCGACTATCAGGCCTTTGGGATGATTTTTAAACATCAGTTACTGATTAAAATGTTTTTTAGATTGAATTGTCACAGAACAAGCAAATATAGGGATACAAAAGCTTTGTAAAACTTGATAAAAATCAGTTTAAAAATCAATTTGCAATTAAGGAATAGAAAGAATAAGATAACAGAAATAAAGATTTTTTTATCTCATTAATATTTCATAAATTACACAAATAAACCATTAAATTAAAATCAATATGTCAAAAGAAGTTCTTCCTCAAGAGTTGATGAACTCTGTGTTGGGTAAGCTTTACGATGTGCTTGCCAATGGCGATGGCGACGTAGTGCCGCCATCCGATGACAACTATCTCGCCTGGCTTTCTGTGGGCGTTCCCTATCCTGCCGAAGAGCTGGATTTCCTCTCCGAGGGGCTGACCGGTGTCGTTAAAAAAAGTTCCGAAAAAAAGGAAAAGGAAGGAGAAGACGACAAGGATGAAGAGGAGAAAAGCATTGATGAAATTAATCAGTTGCTTGCCCAGGACACGGCCAGAAAGTATCAACAGGCCGAAAATTTTTCCCGTATCGTGGATATGATCCCTGATACTTCGGGTGTTGAAGGTGATGTAACCATGAATGTTTGGAATCCTGAAAACACCCTTTCGCAGGCGTACGAGCATATTTTGAAGTTCAGCCAGGTGGCCAATATTGAGCCCGATGAAAAGCTGAAAGCAAAAATTGAAAAACTGAGAGGCCTTCTGCAGGAGAAAAAAATCAAAAAAGACATTATTACCGACGAAGAAACAGAAGTGATTGAGGAAAGCCAGCTGGTAATCCGTTATCACGAAAAAATGCAGAATTTTCTGACGGTGGCTTTGGAGTATAACAGTCACAGAGTTAATGCCTTAACGGCCAAAGAACCGGCTGCTGTTCATTTTTGGGCCATGAATGCCCCAATTCTCAGAAACAAGGTTTTGGCTGCCAAAAGAGACTGGGTGAACAATGGGTATAAAGAGGAATACGAAAAAATTTCTGCATTTATTTCACAGGTCGAAGGCAGAAGTATGCTGGCATTAAAAGAACGGTATCTCGATGATCTGGAAAAAACTAAACTCACCGGATTGGCTTCAGGTGCCGATTTTCTGTATTCAAGTCTTGTTCCCGGAAGTTTTGCCAAATCAGATAGTGGCTGGACTCAGTTCCGTTTTGCAAGCAGTGATTACAGCGCCAATTACAGGTTTTCCAGTAAAAAAGGTTCTGCTGGTGGTGGTCTGTCTCTGGGCTTTTTTAATATCGGAGGTGGTGGTAAATACGAAAGGCGCAAATCGAGCAACAAAATCGATGCAAGTTCATTCTATCTCACATTTAAAATTGCACAGGTTCCCATCGTCAGGCCCTGGTTCAATGTAAATTTCCTTACCAGCAAATACTGGCGGTTCGACAAAGCCAACCCCGAATTTAAAAACCAGATGGTTTCCGATGGTGGTTCGCCACCCAACGGGATGATTCCGGCCTATACCACCACAGCCATTTTTGTGAAAGATCTGGTGTTGAATTTTGGCCAGATGCACAGCGAAATGCAATCACAAATGTCTAAAGCCAGCGGCGGCGGTTTTGTCGGCTGGGGTCCGTTTCATCTCGGAGGAAGTTACAGTACGAACAGCGGATCGAGAGATTTTCAGCGGAATTCTGAATCACAGGGCATTCGCATCGACGGAATGCAGTTGATCGGATTCAAATGCCATATGTTGCCAAAATCACCCGATCCAAATCCGGAAATAAAAGAATGGGTATAACGTAAATTAGAAATCATGTCTCAGCTGGCAACAATTTTTGCACGCATTAAATCTTATTTTCAACAAAACATAGTAAGCAGCAACAGGGAGGAAGACTATAAATTCTTCTTCCCGTTGTTTTCTTTGGGTTATACCAACGAAGATTTTCTGTTTCTGGATACTTCAAAAGCAGGAGATGAAGCACGAAAATATTACGATGAGCTGCTCGATTTTTCTCTGATGGCAAACAACATTCCCCGGCAGGAAGTTATTTGGCAAACCAGTGGCGAGAACCGCGATTTGCTCTATAAAGTGTACGAAGAAATTTTAAACAACATGAGATTGATAGATCCGGAAAGCATTTCCGGAGAAAAACTGGTTGGACAGGAGATTTTTAATCGCGCGCTCGATTCATTGTCTGCAGAAGAAACAAAAGAATACCGTACATATTATACATTGCATCAGAAACTGGATGCCGAAATTCTTGAACTGCTGAAAAAGGGAATTGAAACCGGTGATGCAGGTTCTGCTGTGGAAGTTGATCTGAAACAAAAAATGAAGGAACAACTTCTGCAACAGTGGGTACAAAACGGGAATAAAGAAGAGGTTGAAAAGAAAGTGGAACAGCTTCTTAAAGCAGAGGCCGAACGCTTTATCAGGAAATTTAACGATGTAAAGGGTAAACTAACTACATCGCTTCGTGAGCACGTGAACGGCTCCTTCTGTTTAACAACCTGTTTTCCCGGAAACCTTTACAATTCAGATAAGTTAGCCTGGAAAAAGATTGAGATTTCCAGCAGTGAAATTCAAAAACTGGTGGAGAGTTCAAAAGAAGAAGGTTATCAGGCTATTTTCGAACTCTCCGGGCTTCAGGATCTGGAAGTGGAACGGATCAGTTTCGACCTGATTTTTATAAACGTTCTGCGTGAATGGTTCGACGAAGATCTTTTAAGTTCACCGTTCTGGGATATTGCTCTGCTGAATAAGGATCAGATTAAAATTCCGGGTTTTGCCACACAATTGGTTTTTGTGCGAAATATCGAGATTAAATTGCGCGAGAATTCAGCCAAAAACATTCAGGCAATTCAGAAAATGGAAGTTCAGAAGAATATAGGCCCGTTTTTGCTGAATAAAACGCTTTTAACCAAAGGTACTTTTCAGTTAAAATCGGTGAATAAAACCATGCATTTGGAGCGCAAGGCAATTTTGAGTGCACCTGTTGCCGAATCAAAAGCCGTTTCGGGAAGAAAAGCTCTCAATCCGCTCACGGTAAAAAGAGACCGTATTCAGATGCTCAAAGCAAATCCAAAAGTTTTGGTACGCGATCACCGGAAAAAAACAATCGAGGCAAAACCGGTAGCTGCACGTTTTCTAACTGTAAAACCAATGATTTCCAGTGCTGTATTTCTGGTGAACCTGGTTAGCGTAACCTTGTATTGCAGACACAAGGAAACACGTCAGTTGCTTGATCTCGATTCTGATGAAATTGAAATATACCGGAACAACAAGAAAGAGAATATTTCGGTAAAAAAGAACGACAACAATACGCTGACTTTGGCATTGCAAACGAACCAGGAATATGTAATTAAGCTTGTGGCTGAAGATTTGGAACCGGCAGAAATAAAAATTGTGTTTAACCATTTGGAACAAAAGGAAAAAAAGGCGCGTCGGTTTATCTACACGTTGCCTGTTGAAACCAAAGAACAAAATCTGGCTGCAGAAAATGAATTTCAGTTGGTTGCCGTTGTTTGTAAAAAGTTGCCCGAGAATTACCCGTCGCCGGTTCCTTTTGCCGATTATTTTTGAAAATCAGAACAAAATATTGTTCAGGAGAAGCAACCTTTTCAATCATTCGTGCATCTGACTGTAAACAGAAAACGAATTATTATGAAGCGTTTGATTCTCCTTGCCGTTTTAGTGTTCTTTTTCGCCTGTTCAAAAGATGATGATGAAATTTATTCCGTGCTGTTTGGAATTAACGACCCCAATTATCCGACGCGGTATCAAAAATTAACATCGCTTGAAAGAGAAGCTAAGCAAAAAGAGTTTGAACAGGGTCAATTCACTTTTGCGGAAATTGATTCATTTGGATTTGTGGGATGGTCGTACAACAGCGATTATGAGGTTCGCAAACAACTCTACAGTAAGCAGTTTACTGATGTGGCAGGTTTGGTTACTGAAGCCAAGCTTTATCTGGTTGAAAAAAGCCAGTTTACCGGAATTATCGATACGGCGCAGTTGGTTCCGCAAAAAATTGATGCGCGGTTTCTGGATTTTGGCGGTGCATATACCAGAACAGATTCTACTATTTACAACCATTTGGGAATCAGTTTTGGAGAGCAGGAAGCAGATGGGTTAGAGGTTTATAATTCATTGCTGAACATTTCGGCCAACGCCACAGGTGTTCACCATATTTTTGGCCATTGGTATCCCGATGTTTATATTCCTGCAACCGATCAGGTATCTGTTGAGCTGGCCAGAAAAGTTCTAACCGGCCGCGAATTAACCAGCTACAATAGCTGGCGTCAGAAATTAACGCACATCATTTCTGAATCCGATTTGCAGGAATACCGAAAAATAATTTATCCCCATATCACCAAAAACCATTTGGAACTGCGTGTTTGCTGGGAATTCAAACCGTCGCACTGGCAAATATTTATGGATACCACGACCGGCGAAATATTGCTGGAACAGGATACAAATTTTTACCTTCATTAGGTTAATATTCGTATTTGTAAATGAAGTTTCCCCCGCAAGGTGAAAATCCCGGATCTATTCCATAGTAAAACGTGTGTTTTTCGATGAGTTTGCCCAGTTCATAAAAATTCTTTTCTACAACATTGCCATCTTTGATAATTTCGTCGATAAAGCCATCTGGTGTATAAGAGTATTTTTTCACATAACTCGTTTTTCCGGTTACAATGATTCTCTTCTCTTCATACAGTCTGCCATTTTTATAAGCGTAAACAAGCGTGTCGTAAACTTTTTCTTTGGCTTCATCCTGAAAACTTTCTTTTTTAACCAGCCTTCCGTTGCGGTCAAATTCAAAACCGTGTGCATACTGAAATTTCCATTCATTGGTGTTGAAATACCAGAATTCCTCCCACCGCAACATACTTCCAACATATTTGTAGAGGGTTTTATGACTGAGTTTGCCGTCTGAGTTGTAGCGTTGTTTTTCCGAAAGCAGGTTTTGCGAATAAATGTAACGGGTCGAATTTTGATATTCCCATTCGCCCGAACGGTAATAAAAAGTACTGTCACGCAAAAGTTGATTATCTCCGTTAAATTCCTGTACTTTTTTTTCTTCCAGACCCCCGATGTACGAAATGAGTTCCTTAATAGTATTCCCGTTTTTATCGTAGAAAAATGTTTTTGAAGAAATTCCTGTTTCGGGATTTCTTTGGCAGTAAGCATTTTCTTTTTTATAGCGGAAATTTCCCTGTTCATCAAAAATCAGCGAAGTGTCAAAGTCATCTCGCTGACAGGAAGAAAACCAGATGATGGAAAGAATTGCCAAATTTGTGGTAATTTTAAGGCTGCGTAACTTCATTTTTGCTGGTGTTTTTTATATGATGCATTGATTTAAAAATTGGTTGCGTTCAAAAACAAATTTTATGAAACTTTTCACCACAAAGCAAATTGCAGGAATAGACAAATTTACCATTGAAAACGAGCCTGTTGCCGATATCGATTTGATGGAGCGGGCAGCCATGCAAATTACAGGCTGGCTGGTGCAGCGTTTTTCCACTGAACAGAAAATGGTATTTTTTGCCGGTCCCGGCAACAATGGCGGCGATGCGCTGGCCATTGCACGGCAATTGGCCAATCTCGATTTTCAATGCGAAGTTTTTCTGTTGGATTTTGGAAAAGAATTGAAAGGTTCGCCAGCCAAAAACTGGAAACGACTGGAAGAACAGGGGAAAGTAAAGCTGGCCAAACTGCAAAAACCGGCTCATTTTCCGCGAATCGAAAATACAGATGTTCTTATCGACGGACTGTTTGGTTCCGGCCTTTCCCGGCCGCTGGAAGGCCTGCCGGCTGAGATTGTGCAGAAAATAAACGTTTTACCCAACACCACTATTGCCATCGACATTCCCAGCGGATTGATGGGCGAGGACAACTCCGGAAATATTTCCGAAAGTATTGTCAGGGCAGATTTTACCCTCACTTTTCAGTTTCCAAAAATCAGTTTTCTGTTTCCCGAAAACGAACTTTTTACCGGAAAATGGGAGGTACTTCCCATTGGGTTGCATCCCGGAGGAATTGCCCAAACGCCTTCCGATTTTTATTTTGTTGAAAAAGAAGAAGTGAAGGAAAAGATTCCGGTTCGTTCGAAATTTGCCCACAAGGGAACGTTTGGCCATGCGCTGCTCATTGCCGGAAGTTACGGAAAAATGGGGGCTTCTGTTCTGGCATCCAAAGCCTGTTTGCGGTCGGGTGTTGGCCTGCTGACTGCGCACATTCCGCATTTTGGGTATTCCGTAATTCAAACCGCAGTACCTGAAGCCATGGTCAGTGTTGACGATCACGATTCCATTTTTACCGGATTACCCGATTTGACACCGTTTACCGCCATTGGAGCGGGACCTGGAATCGGTTTGAAAAGCAATTCTAAAAAGGCTTTGAAAGAACTGATTGAAAAGGTTAATGTACCGCTGGTCCTCGATGCCGACGCACTGAATATTCTTTCTGAAAATAAAGAATGGCTGAGGGAATTGCCCGAAAATACCATCCTGACTCCACACCCGGGAGAGTTTAAGCGACTGGCAGGCGAAACTGCCAACTCGTGGGAACGGATTGAAAAACAACGGCAAATGGCTGTGGAATTCAAAATTATTATTGTGTTGAAAGGTGCATTTACTTCCATTGCCCTGCCAAACGGGAAGCTGTTTTTTAATTCTACTGGTAATCCGGGTATGGCAACCGCCGGAAGTGGCGACTCCCTTACCGGAGTTGTTCTCGGTTTGCTTGCACAGCAAATTCCTCCTGAAGATGCAGCAATCGCAGGAGTTTTTTTGCATGGTATGGCCGGAGATCTGGCAGCACAGAAAATATCGGAAAATGCAATAATTGCAGGCGATATCACAGATTTTCTCGGAAAAGCCTTTTTGAACCTGGGTTAGTTCTGTTTCTGTAAAGCTAAAAACAAAAAAGGTTGTGGTGTTCCACAATAAAAATTCTATTTTTAGGTCTTAAAATAAATTTTGAAGAATGAGAACATTGATTTTTATATTGGCTTTAATGCTTACAATTCCGGCTTTTGGTCAGCGCCGGGGAAGAACAGACGAAGGAACCACACCGGTTTTTCAGGAAGGTATAACGTATGCACTTCCGCGCACCGGATTGAGAATTAAGGTGAAGGCCGTGAAAGAGACGTTTCAGCCTGGTCCGTATGCCGCTTATGCCGAGCAGTTGCTGGGAATAACAGATGCCGCCAACAGGGCTTCGGTAAACTGGTATATCGATGATGTGGAAATGGAAACTTTTGCCGAACCCGATCCTGCGCAGGTGCGAAAAGCGCTTGGAAATGCAGCATTTCTGGTTGATCTTACAGCTGAGGGCATTCTTGCCGGCATAAACACGGGAAATTCGGGAAAAGGTATGTTGCCACTGAAAATGAACGTGTTTACAGGAGGAAAAACAAAGAATGACGGTTTTTCATTCGCTCATATTAACGACCGGCCGGTGATTGCTCCCGGTGATTCAACCAATAATTTCAGGCCCACGCGGGTAAGTGTCGAGCGTAAAGCAGCAGAAGCCGCCGATAGGATTTTGGAATGCAGGCTCACCAAATACCATATGGTGGCAGGTTTGCTGGATGAATTTCATCCCGATGGGGATGCCTATAAAGTAAGCCTGAAAGAGCTGGAACAGATTGAGAAAGAATATCTGAGTCTGTTTGTGGGACGAACCACTTACGAAGCTGAAAAGTTTAGCTTCGATTTTGTGCCCACTTCTTCCACTGACAGGGGAGAAGTGGTGTTCCGGTTCTCTGAAAGTGCAGGAGTTCTGCCGGCATCTGATTTGTCAGGTAAACCGGTTACAGTAAAAGTTGAGCCCGAAACTGAGCTGATGTCGAAGTTTTCGGGTTTGGCAGCCTCTGAAAATCCTGCCGCCGGCGAAAGCGGAATATACTACCGCATGCCCACTGTGGCCAGTGTAAATCTTGTATATGAACTTGAAACCATAGCAACCGCCCGAACTGTGATGCCGCAGTTTGGTCAGGTGGCTCCGGTGCCCGAAGAGTTGCTTTTTGGCGAATATGCCATCGAGTTTCATCCCGAAACCGGCGCGCTGAAGTCGGTTCGCAAAAAATAAGGACAACAGAAAAGGGTGGCTCTAAAGCGGGTCACCCTTTTTTGATTTGGTCATTTTTATCCGAAGTAAATTTTTCTATTTTTATCCGCCTAAAAAAAATCAAATACTTAAATATTTAAAAATGAATGAACCAAAGTTGACTTTAAGAGACTCGAAAAGCATGCGCTGGACGATGCTCGTTATCCTGTCTTTCACCATGTTTGCAGGATACCTTTTTACCGAAGTAATTTCTCCGCTGAAACCAATCCTTGAACGGGTTTATGGTTGGAACAGTGCCGATTACGGCATGGTAACCAGTGCCTATGGCTGGTTTAACGTATTCTTTGTAATGCTTATCCTTGTTGGGGTTTTGCTTGATCGTTTCGGAATTCGCTTCAGTACAATCACATCAGTGTTGATAATGATTATTGGGGGAACCATTAAATGGGCTGCTTTCCAGGGCTTGCTGCCAACCGACCAGGTGATTTTCGGACTGAATTCCCAGGTGTTCTTTGCCGCTTTCGGATACGCAATGTTTGGCGTGGGTGTGGAGTATGCCGGGATAACTGTTTCAAAATCGGTGGTGAAATGGTTTAAAGGAAAGGAGCTGGCTCTTGCAATGGGAATGCAGGTTGCCATTGCCCGTCTGGGTTCCTTTGCCCCGTTAGCCTTTGGTGCTGCAATTGCCACAAAATATAATGTCCCGTTGTATATTTTAATTGCCGTTTTGTTTTTAATTGTTGGCTTGATTGGTTTTGTATATTACAACATCAAAGACAAGCAGCTCGATATGCAAATCAAGTTAAATCTGACTTCAGAAGAAGACAAATTCAGATTAAGGGATTTTGGTGTAATCATTAATAACCGCGGTTTTTGGTACATCGCATTGCTGTGTGTACTTTTTTATTCTGCTGTTTTCCCCTTTTACAAATACGGTCCCGATCTCATGGTAAATAAATTCGGTGTTAGCGAAAAATGGGCGGGCCTTCTTCCCAGTTTAGTACCTTTCGGAACCATGCTTTTGACACCTTTTTTCGGCAGCATTTACGACCGGAAAGGAAAGGGTGCTTCCATAATGATTTTGGGTGCCATTTTACTCATCTTTGTTCATTTTATTTTCTACCTGCCATTTATTACCAGCGTTGTAGCTGCATTTTTTAATGTATTGGTATTGGGAATCGCTTTTTCTCTGGTTCCATCTGCCATGTGGCCTTCAGTTCCGAAAATTATTCCCGACAAACAACTTGGAAGTGCATACGCATTAATATTCTGGGTGCAGAATTTCGGATTGTGGGGAATTCCGCTGGCTGTTGGTATTGTGCTGGACAGGACCAATCCGGGTGTTGCTGCAGCAAAAGCTGCCGGCCAGGATGTTACCTATAATTATCAGACAACCTGGTTGATTTTTGTTGGACTTACCCTTCTGGCACTTATTGTTTCGCTGCTGTTAAAAGCCGAAGATAAGAAGAAAGGATACGGACTTGAATTACCGAACATTAAACAATAATATTATGACAAAAGTTAAAGATATTCAACCCACCGAAGTATGGGGCATTTTCGATCAGATGCTGGCCATCCCAAGGCCATCGCGTCATGAAGAACAAATCCAGGACTGGGCAGAGAATTTTGGGAAAAGCCTGGGGCTTGAAACCATAAAAGACGAAGCCGGCAACGTAATTATCCGCAAGCCGGCCACTCCCGGAATGGAAAACCGCAAAGGAGTGATTTTGCAAGGCCATCTCGACATGGTTCCGCAGAAAAACAGCGACAAAAAACACGATTTTACTGCCGATCCCATCGAAGCTTTTATTGATGGCGACTGGGTAACAGCCAACGGAACCACTTTGGGTGCCGATAACGGAATCGGTGTTTCGTCGGCACTGGCCGTGCTGGCGTCTAAAAACCTGAAACACGGTCCGGTTGAGGTGTTGCTTACTGCCACCGAAGAAACCGGTATGGATGGTGCCAATGGGCTGAAATCCGGTGTGTTGCAGGGCGATATTTTAATCAATACCGACTCGGAAGATGAAGGAGAACTTTATGTTGGTTGTGCCGGTGGCGAAGATGTGAACATTCTTTTTCAATTCGAAGAAGAAGAACTGCCTGCCGGTTTCATGGCTTTCAATTTGAATGTTACCGGAATGAAAGGCGGTCACTCGGGGATTGACATCCGTCTTCAACGTGGAAACGCTATTAAGGTATTTTTCAGAATTTTGCAGGCTGCACAGGAAAAACTTGGTGCACGACTGGTTTCCATTGATGGCGGAAGTTTGCGCAATGCCATTCCGCGCGAAGCATTTGGAGTTGTGGCCGTAAGTGAAGCCAGCACCGGCGATTTTGTGGCATTGGTGGATCATTTGACAGAAACCATTAAGAAGGAACTGGCGGCTACCGAACCGGGTTTGAAAGTGGAAGTGAAAGAAGCCGAGCTGCCTGCTGCAATTATGGATGAAAAAACGCAGAAGAATCTGACAAAAGCAGTTGTTGCCTGTCCGAACGGTGTTATTCGCATGAGCGACAGTATGGAAGGTCTGGTGGAAACTTCGTCGAACCTGGCTATTGTGAAATCGGATGCCAAAACCAAAACCGTAAGTGGCGCCTGCCTGATGCGTAGCTCGGTGGATTCAGCCAAAGAGGAACTGGGTTCGCGGATTAAGGTGCTTTTTGAACTGGCCGGTGCTCTGGTTCAGTTTTCAGGCGCTTACCCGGGCTGGAAACCCAACATGGATTCGCCCATTTTGAAAACCATGCAGGATGTGTACAATAAAAAGTTTGGCAAAATTCCGGAAATCAAAGCCATTCATGCCGGGCTGGAATGTGGTATTCTTGGGGGAAAATACCCGCACTGGGACATGATTTCATTCGGACCAACCATTCGTTTTCCACACTCACCCGACGAAAAAGTGAACATCGAAACCGTACAAAAATTCTGGGATTTTCTGGTGGCAACACTGGAAAGTATTCCGGAAAAGTAAAGATTTTTCAGTTTTATCAATAACTGTATTTTTGGATGGAGTTCTGTTTTTTTGAAAGACAGAACTCCATTTTTTATTGTATTTTCAGGTCTTTTTTATACGTCATCTATATGAAACTACTCCATACTTCCGACTGGCATCTGGGCAAACGGCTCGATGATTTTTCGCGATTGGAAGAACAGCAGGCTGTTTTGCAGGAAATCTGTGAAATTGCCGAACGCGAACAGGTGGATGCCGTTCTGGTTGCCGGTGATTTGTTCGATACCTTTAACCCGTCTGCCGATGCGGTTGACTTGTTTTACAAAGC
>CAZCPH010000021.1:0-16430 GCA_964500105.1 uncultured Mariniphaga sp.
TTGATAAATATAATTTTTACGCCAAAATGCTTGATGTGATTGGTACCAACCAGTCGGGGGGATTTACCGGCGCTACAGAGAATAATATGGATGTATTCAGGCGCGACTGGGTATATGACTATGAAGGGCAAATTATGGAGATAGGCGCTTCGTTTACTTTCAACCAGCGTAATGAAAAAACAAAACAACAACTAATTGGGAACGAGTACTTTTAAAACAATTAACTTTTTTTGAAAGTTAAACTTTTACTTAACATTCATTTTCACGCAAAGTCTTTGGCCATTCAGCCAATCAATCTGTATTTTTGCTGAAAATTCAGATCATGCAATTTAAAGAACGCTGGAATAACTTTCCGTTTAAACCTGAAAAAATTCCCTTTTTTTACGGCTGGGTTGTTCTGGTAGCCTCAACCATTGGCGTTTTAGCCAGTGCGCCCGGTCAAACCATGGGCGTTTCAACATTTACCGACTATTTGATTGAGCATATTCATATAAGCCGTACTCAAATAAGCAGCGCTTATATGATTGGCACCATTGGCAGTTCATTTCTGCTGACCTGGGCGGGGAAGCAGTATGATAAATTTGGAGCCCGATGGGTAGCCATTTCGGCTGCATTGTTGCTGGCATTTGTTTTACTGCTTTTAAGCCAGGCCGACCACCTGGTGAGGTTGTTTGTTCAGGACCTGGATTCAGTTGTTTACACAGGTTTTGCCATGGCAGTAATGGTTTTTCTTTTTTTTCTGCTTCGCTTTTCAGGGCAGGGCGTGCTGACCATGGTTTCGCGCAATATGCTGATGAAATGGTTTATTGCTAAACGTGGTTTTGTGAACGGAATCGCTTCGGTATTAATCACCCTCGGTTTTTCCATTGCACCGCTTACTTTCGACTGGCTCATTCAGGGAACCACCTGGCGATATGCCTGGATAATTATGGCTTTGGGCATTGGCGTTGTTTTTTTGTTTATTGCATTTTTGTTTTTTCGCGACAATCCCGAAGATATGGGAATGGTACCCGACGGTGAGAAACACCGGCATCGCGAACGCAACGTAATCATAAAGCCGTTTAAGCAGTTCACCCTTTCTGAAGCCCGAAAAACACTGCCTTTTTGGCTATACTCGCTGCCACTTGCATTTTACGCGCTTTATATCACCGGTTTTTCCTTTCACCTGATTTCCATTTTCGATCAGGCAGGACTGGACCGCGAAAAAGCACTGGCCATTTTTATTCCGGTTTCATTTGCTTCGGTTGGTATTTCGTTTTTTGGAGGCTGGATTAGTGACCGTATTAAATTAAAGTACCTGCTGTACATTTTTCTTTCCGGTGAATTAATTGCCCTCTGTTCGCTGGCAAACATGAATGACGGGCTTTACTATTACGGATTTATTGTGGGGCATGGCATGGCCAACGGGTTATACAACGTGCTGATGACAGTAACCTGGCCAAGGTTTTACGGAAGACAGAACCTGGGGCGGATTTCCGGTTTTGTGATGTCGCTCATCGTGTTTTTCAGTGCCATTGGTCCTGTTCTTTTTAGCTTTTCGTTTTCACAATCCGGAAGTTATAGTTTTGCAAGTTTCGGACTGGCATTTTTTATTCTGGTGTTGCTAATTTTCAGTTTCAAAGGCAATAATCCGCAGGATAAATTCGAATTTGAGGAATCAAATGATTAGTTTTGAACAATCAACAATCAAAATGGACAAAAACGTTCGATTAAAAACCTAATAATGAAGGATATGAAAAAATCAGCTTTGTTTTACCTTTTTCTGGCAGCTCTTTTTTTGGGTGCATGTCAACCCAAATTTCAACCCGGCGAATGGGTTTCCATTTTTGATGGCGAAACCCTGAAGGGCTGGAAAAAATCTGCCGAGAACCCCGAAAGTCTTACTGTTGAAGACGGAGCCATCAAGTGTTCCGGAGAACGTGCCCATCTGTTTTTTGAGGGCGATTTCAAGAATTTTGAGTTTGAAACAGAAGTAAAAACCCTCGAAAAATCCAATTCCGGCATTTTTATCCATACCAGCTATCAGGCCGAAGGCTGGCCGCAAAAAGGGTACGAAATTCAGGTAAACAATTCGTTCCGCGGGAATGAAAACAATCCTGAACGAAGAAAAACCGGCAGCGTTTACAACATTCGCAACTTGTATTTTCCGCTTGCCGACGACAATGAATGGTTTAAAATGCGTATAAAAGTGGTGGAGAACCACATCGAAGTTTTTGTGAACGATGTAAAGGTGAATGAATACATTGAACCTGAAAATCCGTGGCGGCCTGAAGGCGGCGAAGGTCTGAAACTGAGTAACGGAACCTTTGCATTACAGGCACATGACCCCGGCAGTACGACGTATTATCGAAATATCCGGCTGAAAGTTTTACCTGATGGTGAACAAAAAGAGCCGGAAGTGGATAAGGAATGGGATACATTGGTTACCAAACTCATGCGTGCCGGTTTTCCGCTAATCGACTATCATGTGCATCTGAAGGGCGGACTGACCATTGAAGATGTAGTGGAAAACTCTCAGAAAGTGGGTATTAACTATGGCATTGCACCCAACTGCGGACTACACTTTCCGGTTACCGATGACGAGTCTTTGAACGAATATATCGAATCTGTAAAGGGAAGTCCAACCTTTAAAGGCATGCAGGCTGAAGGCCGTGAGTGGATTACTTTGTTTTCGCCCGAAGCGGTGGCTAAATTCGACTATGTGTTTACCGATGCCATGACCTTTACCGACAGCAAAGGCCGCCGCAACCGCATCTGGATTCCCGAAGAGGTTTGGGTGGACGACAAACAGCAGTTTATGGATCAGATGGTGGAAAAAATTGAAGCCATTATGTCGCAGGAACCGGTTGATATTTATGTGAATCCAACGGTTTTGCCGGCACAGCTGATGGACGAATATACCGAACTCTGGACCAAAGAACGGATGGAACGAGTAGTAAAAGTGCTGGCCGACAACAATATTGCACTGGAAATAAACGCCCGGTACAAAACACCTTCTGCCGAAATGATAAAAATGGCCAAAGAGGCCGGCGTGAAATTCAGTTTTGGCACCAACAACACGGGCCGCGATTTGGGCCGGCTGGAGTATTGCATTCAAATGATTGAAGAATGCCAGCTTACACCCAACGACATGTTCGAAATTAAGCCTGATCACCTGAAACCTGTTAACGTTAAAGGTTTACCCGAAAAGATTACAGGCTGATTTCGATGAAAGATTCCCTCTTTTTAAAAAAACAAAATATTCACAGCGACTGGTTTGCGTTTTTAACAAACGAAAACCGGTCGCTGGTTTTTAGCATTGAAGCAGAGGTAAAAAAATCAGGCTTTACACCGCCGGCTGAAAAAGTTTTGCGGTTTTTGTCATTCCCGCTTACCTCTGCAAAAATTATCATTATCGGGCAAGACCCTTATCCGCAACCGGGAGTTGCAACAGGTCGTGCTTTCGAGGTAGGTAATCTGAAATCGTGGAATCAGCCGTTCAAAAACATTTCCCTGAAAAACATTTTACGCACGTTGTACAAAGCTTACACCGGAGAGGTTGTAAAATTCTCTCTGCTGAAGGAAAAACTGGACAACGAGTTTCCGGTGCTGCCACCGGGAAAACTTTTTACGCACTGGGAAAAACAGGGTGTTTTACTGCTGAATACTTCGTTTACCTGTGAACCCGGTAACCCGGGAAGCCATCAGAAAAACTGGGCTGAGTTTACTTCGCGGTTGCTGGTTTATATTCAGCAAACGGCGCCGGAAGTCATCTGGTTTTTGTGGGGAAATCACGCGCAGCAGGCAGCCACCGGTTTGACAATTAAAAGCAAAATTGAAACCATGCACCCAATGATGTGTTACGACACACCGGGGCGCGATACCGACTTTCTGTTTGGGAAAGTCAACTGTTTCGAACCTTTTATTGATGGAATTGACTGGACAGGTTTTGCACAGAAAAAAGGAGTTTGGAAATCACCTGCGCTTTTCTAAAAAAAGTCGATTTGTTTGCCGTAATGTTTAAAAATGTTCTTTTTTTCTGCGGCAGTTTCAATCAGGTCTATGGCTTCCTCGTCGGTGAATGAAGCACGGTTAATGCAAAGATCAAATAGCTCAATTTCAGTTTCTTCCTGTTTTATTGCTTTGCGGAAAGCTTTTCTCTCTTTTTCAACTTTTTTAATAAAATCAATGGCTTCCTGCCGGTTAAGCCGGTTGTTGTCCATAATTGTTTTGATCCGGTATTCCAGCGGGGCAAGAAACCGCAAATGTAAAGCATTTTCAATGTCGTGTGCAATAATGTGGCCTGCTCGTCCGACTATGATACAGAAACCTTCTTCTGCAAAAGTGCGGATGACATCGTTCACAGTTTTTATGACTTTTTTTTCACTTTTGAATTTTTTTGTTCCAAAAGCGTTCAAAATATCATTCATTGCATAACTGTCGGAGTATTTAAACACCCGTTGCACCTTTTCAGGTTCCATATCGAGCTCTTTGGCACTTTTAAAAAATACCTCTTTGCTCAACACTTTCCAGTCCGGACCCAAATGACGCTGGTTAAGTCTGGCGGCAATTTTGTGCGCAAGTTTAACTCCGTTACAACCTACTTCTCTCGAAATGGTAATCAGCGGCCCCGGAACGTTGTTCGGATTACTGTAAACCTTCTGATTTCCCATCCTTTTGGTTAAATATTCAAGTAATGCGTTGCCCATGGTTTTTGCTTTTGTTACTAAAGTACAGGAATAAAATTAATTTCGATATGTTTTAAAAAATAAGATTTTGCGATTAAATGAACAAATATTATTTTAAATTCAACTTAATGTGTTGAAAATAAGTTTTTTATTTTTTTAATTTTAGCAGTAAATTTTTTGCATTTTGTTCTGATTCCCCAAAAAAAGTTTGCATTTGAAATAAAATTCCAATCATTTTTTTACCGTTTCAGCAGGCTCTTTTTCTTCCCGATAATTGGGATATAGCTTTCGATTTAAGTTTTGTTTATTTGTTTTTCAGGTAATCTTAAACAAAAATCAAACTTTCATGTTTTATAAGCGTGAAAAAAAAGGTTTTAAACTGAAAATATAAATTCGAAAAAAATGAAAGAAGATTTATTGCTTAAACCGCTAAACGGAAACGGAAAAACAAGGCAAAACGGAAATGGATACACCCATAAAAGAAATGAATTTGAAGAATTGGGAGATTTCCACGTGGGAACTTCAGCCGAAACGCCTTTACGATACGATGCATTTGAAAAATCGGATGACGAAAAGATAGCGCTTATTGAAGATAAATTCCGTGACATCATGGAGGTTATCGGTCTGGATTTGACCGACGACAGTCTGCAGGGAACACCGCACCGGGTTGCCAAAATGTTTGTAAAAGAGATTTTTTACGGGTTGAATCCGGCCAACAAACCCAAAATATCGGTGTTCGATAACAAGTTCAAATACAACGAAATGTTGCTTGAGCGCGACATCAATATGAATTCGTTTTGTGAGCACCATTTTTTGCCCATTGTGGGTAAAGCTCATGTGGCTTATATTTCGAGTGGTGAAGTGATTGGTCTGAGCAAAATCAATCGCATTGTGGATTATTTTGCCCGCCGCCCTCAGGTGCAGGAAAGGTTAACGGTTCAGATAGCAAATGAGCTGAAAAAAGTATTGAAAACTGATGATGTGGCAGTACTCATCGATGCCAAACACATGTGTGTTTCGTGTCGCGGAATTGGCGATGAAAGCAGCACCACTGTTACTGCTGAATATTGTGGCAAATTTAAGGACAAAGCAGTTCGTGAAGAATTTTTGAAATATATCGGACTGTAGTATCTCAGATTTTTCGTGCGATGACGAAAATTTCCTGGTCATTTCCCGAAAACGACAAACTTTTTCTGAAAAGCCGGTTAAGGAAAAATTCCAGCGAATCGTGATGTTTCAAAAACAGCGGATAATTTTTTTGTAAAATTTCGAAATTACTGTTGGTCAGCACTTTTGAAACAGACGAATAGTTGAAATATACAAAATGCTCAGTTCCAACACCGTTAATGCTGTAAAAACGGTGTTTTTCCCTTCTTTTTTGTGCTCTTCTGTAATCTGAATTTGGCACAAGAATCAGAATTAGTCCGTTTTTTTTTGAGTAACCTGTGGCAGAGCGATAGCGTTTCAAATGGGTTTGAAAAGTGTTCAAGAACGTGCTGCATAAATATTAAATCGAAACGTTCTCTGTTGTCGGCAACCTGCTCAATCGTTAATTTTTCAGCATTTAAACCGTTTTTTTTGCAATAGTTTACGGCGAAATCACTGACATCTGTTCCCAGGTGATAAATATCCAGGTTTTTAGCAGCTTGTAGTGTATTTCCTATCGAACAACCGACTTCAAATAAAGATTTAATTTCAGGAATAAAGTTTTGTGCAATCCGGATAAGCCATTCTGATTTTTTTATTTTGTGTCTTTTGTTTTTTGCATAGTTTTTCGATGCGAAATAAATTTTATCATATTCCTTCAGAAGATTCATGGATTCAGGAGCTCTCCAGATAAGGCCGCAATCGGTGCATTTTATAAATTTCAGATTGTGGTCGGTTGAATAAATAAACTGGTTATCCGGATTGCATCCCAAATATTTTGTGCATAAAATCATGAATTAAGTATTTGGTTCAGATTTGATGTTTTTCGGATATTGTTTTTTCAATTTAATCATTCATTCGGCCGTCCATATCGTTTTGGTTTTCAGGCTCCAAGGGAAATTTCACCGGCCGGTTCTCGCGTGTTGACCGGTAAATGGCCGTAAAAAGTTCAACGGTGCGCCTTCCGTCGTAACCGGTAACCAATGGTTCCCTGTCGTTTTCCAGAGCATCCAGGAAATCTTCAATCTGGCGTTCCATATAAAAAACGGTGGGATCTATTGATTTGAAAAATTCCGAATCTTTTTTCACCCATTTGGCCAGCTTTTTTTCTTCGCCCGGAACAGTCCACAAATCGTTTACCGGAGGCTCCAGTACGGTGGACATTCCGGCCACAAACATTGCGCCGCCATCGGTTTGCACACCCACAGATGCTCCGTTTTCGCCATGCACATGAACTTTCCCATAGATTCCGGGCTTTTGCGAATTGCTTACGATAATATTTCCAATTCCGCCGTTTTTGAACTTTATTATGGCTACTGCAGTGTCTTCCAC
This sequence comes from uncultured Mariniphaga sp., assembly GCA_964500105.1. Taxonomy (GTDB): domain Bacteria; phylum Bacteroidota; class Bacteroidia; order Bacteroidales; family Prolixibacteraceae; genus Mariniphaga. Next base: position 7,146 of record CAZCPH010000021.1, read on the forward strand.
TTCAATGTAGGGATGGTTCAGGTTTTTCCACAACCCGTAAACTTCGTCTATTTCGCCCATGTACCACAGCAGTAAATCGAGCTGGTGAGGCGCCTGATTTACAAGCACTCCGCCACCTTCCATTTTCCATGTCCCGCGCCAGGCATCGGCATCGTAATAATTTTTATCGCGCCATCCCAGCATGTTTACCGTTCCGAAAACCGGTTTTCCAATTTTACCGGCTTCAATGGCTTTTTTTACCCGCATTACCGGGGCATACCAGCGCCGCTGACTGACTACGCCCAGTTTTACACCCGAATTTTTGCATGCGTCAATAATTGCATCCGCATCTTCCAGAGTCGATGCCAAAGGTTTTTCAACCAAAATGTGGGCGCCTGCAGATGCTGCTTCAACAGCTGGCTGGCGATGGAAAGGATGAGGAGTGCACACGATAACCAAATCAATTTGTGCCGAATCAACCATTTGCGCAATGTTTTCGAAAGCTTTTGTTTCGTATTGCATGGCAAAACCAACGGCATTTTTTTTTGTTCTGCTCCAAACTGCCGCCAGGTTGGCATTCGGTAAATTTTGAATGGCCTGCGCATGGAGGTGAGCAACTTTTCCGCAACCCAGAATTGCGATATTGTACGGACTGTTTTTCATTATAAAAATCTTATAAAATAATGGGTTTTGCCGAAACAAAACCCACAGTCAAAAGTAGCTATTTCCGGCAAACCAGACGGCAGATTGAAACAAATTTTGGTGTTACCTGCTATTTTCTTTGCACCTTGAAACTGAGTTGTGTTGAATCATATTTTCAGGCCTGAAGCAAAGATTCCAGCAAATCGCGGGTTTCGCTGTTGTAAATTCCGTCGATGGCAAGATTTGGCTTGCGGGTTTGCAATTCTTTCACTCCGGCTTCGGTTTTTGGGCCAAAAGCACCGTCAGATGTTCCCACATCTATGCTTAATAGTTTCAGCGCATTTTGCAGGGCCATCACGGTTTGTCCGCGACTGCCAACCTGCAGCACAGGTTCGGGTACCTGAATGCTTTTTACCGGCGCCAGGCGCTGAAATGCCAAAACGGTATTCATGCGGTAAGCCGAAACGGAAACGCGGTTTCCCTGATTTCCACCCAGGCAATAAACCCTTTTTTTATCTGTTGAAACACCCATGAAAATGCCCACATGCCCTTTCCATGATTCCGGACTTTCACGCCAGAAAACCACGATATCGCCAGGCTCGGGTGTCGTAACTCTTGTGCCTGTATTCAGCCACGAGCGGGCGTTGGCTTTTCCTGAATACTGAAGACCGGCTTTCCATGCCACCCAGTTTACAAATGTGCTGCACCAGGGAATTTCATCGCTTGTAATTCCAGAGATACCGGTTTCTTTCGCATATTTCAGAATTTCAGGATTGTGGCTGCCTCCGGTTATTTCTTCTGTTCCCAGTTCATTAAATGCAATTTTCAGCAATTTTTCCATTGTTTTAATTTTTAAGATGTTGAAAAAAATTGTCTTCAAAGGCTGGGGTCAGCCTTTGAAGACATCATTTTTCGCCGTTTTTTATTTGGCAACTCCAAGTCCGGCAAACAAATTCTGGAATGAATTGGCTTCAATGGCAAAAACGCCGTCATTTCCAATGGTATTAATCGGTCTCCAGAAACTCTTGTCGAAAAATGAGAGTACACCCTGATACGTGTTTATTCCGGCGGGTTCGGTAACTCCCCACGGATTGCGGAGTACAATGTATTTTTTGTTGTTTTTGTAGGCCCATCCCAAAACCGTATAGGCGTGATTTCCAACAACATTGGTTCCGGTGTAGTCTTTGTTCGAACCGTAAGTCCATGCTGTCATCGGGTGAATTGTTTTGTAGCTCATGGAATTTTCACGCACAATGGAGTAAAGCTGGTCTCCGGTCCGGCTGCTGGTGTTGTAGTAGTAAGGTGTTTTGTTGTTTATCTGAGCCGTTGCTTTCACAGGATCGCCAAACGCTGTTTTGGTAATATCCGGTTTATCCGAATTGGTTTTCAGAATCCATTTGGCGAATGCTTTTTCATACAGTGCCGGATAAATTTCGCCGGGATCGCTGGAACGGCAATAGATGGGCAGGTTGTTTGAAGTTCTGACAATTGTTTTGTCGCTGACTTCTATCAACTTGGTTGGCGCATCTTTACCTCCGCCTTTCGAATAGAACTGAATAGCATTTACTCGGTCAGTTTCGGTTGTACCTGTTGCCCGGTTGCGGTGCACAATAAGGTAAGGGTCTGCCCATGCTATGGCAGAAACGGCTGCAATAAAATAGCAGTTGCCAATGGCTCCCTGAACCGGGTCTGAAAACTCAGTAACGTCCTTAAAGAAATCACCCACATCTTTCCAGGTGCCGTTTTCGGGTGTCCAGTCGCCTGAAGTTGCAGCTTTACCCAGAAGTATTGCAGCAAGCGGTTTGCTCAGTAAGGTTTTGGAAAGCGTTTTGTCCAGTTCCGGAATTTCCAGTTCCAGATTTAATTTTCCGCGGGTTAGCACACCACTACGTATGGCTGTGGTATTCAGGCTTTTTACTCCAACTTTTTTTAACTCGTTTAACGTTTTGAAGTTTGAAACGTCGGGTGTTTCCAAATCGTTGTCGCCTCTGATTTTGATTTCTGAACTTTTCAGCGGCTCAGCCATGTTCTTGTCGTTCAGTTTCAACCCGGCAAAAATCGGAGAATTGAACTTCATGTCGAACAATTCCTTGTAGTCGGTTTCAAGTGCGTCTTCCATCACTTCAATGGAATCTTTTTTCGTCCAGTCGATTTTTCTGCCAACTAACGCTTCAGTCAGGGCAAACGGGTTAATGGCACCCACATTTAAATTTGTCACATTGTCCATGTTTTTTGAATTTAATGGTTAAAGAAAAATATTGATTTAAAAGCAATTAGTCAATTTCTTCGACTAATGATTTATTTCTTCCAACGGTTTTATTTTTCGTCTAACACGAAACAGAATGATGCGGAATTACACAATCTTAAATGGATGAAAAATGAATTGTTTATACAATTTACAAAGATTTCATCAGATAATTTATATTCCATACCAAAAATGTTTGCTTACAGTTAGGTGAAATAATAAGCAATTTAAGGTATTTTTATCTTCAAGTCAAGAGGAAATCACGCTGTCGGGAAAAAATATTCAGGAGGAAAAATTACGGGTGGTTACAATAAAATCAATTCAACTTTTCTGAAGTAAATTTCTGCCGCTTCCGACTGAATCTGAATTTTGCCTTTTTGGGGTTTTACCCGGGTTGCTTCATTTACAACAACACCGTTTAAAATGAATGTGAGTTTGTCGCCGTCGGCAATACATTCCAGGGTATTCCATTCGCCAACAGGATGTTCAACGTCTTTTTCTCCCCTGAAGTCCAGCGCATCTTTCCATTGCGGGTCGCGGTTAAACCAGTTGATGCGGCCTGAGTTGACGGTCACTTTTTCACCGCCCGGTTTAAAAACGTAGGAACTGCCTTGTTTTTCGCCGGCTACTTCGCAAGTTACGCCGAAGTTTTCTGAACCGTCGCCAACAACAATAATATCGCCTGTTCCACCTTCAATAATCTGACATTCGATGGAGTGCATCCAGATTCCGCCCGAGGCTCCGTCTTCACCTGCCGAATGAAGCAAAATTCCGCAATCACGGGCATTTTTTAGCCTGGGCTCAAAGGTTTTGTTGCCCCATTTGAACTCGGTTATCAGGCGATAATTTTCAAATTCTTTGCTGGTGGTTATGCAACCCCACTCTTCGCCCGAAATGCGAATCATCCCATTTTCAACCGTAAAAACATTTTTGGGGTCGTGGTTTTTTCCGCTGTGTTGCAAAAACGTGTACCAGCCATCGAGGTTTTGACCGTTAAAAAGCTGAATTGGCTCTGAACTCATTTGATTACCCGGTTGGTCATTACGATTTGCTTCAGATAATAATGACTGTAAAAGGATAAAAGTGGCAATAAGGAATATTTTTGACATGGTTTACAATTTTATTGTCTGTTTTTATTCTGTTTGCTTATTATCCATTTTTTCGACAATTTTCTTAAGCAATTCATTTTGTTCCTGTTTTAACGAAATAAATTTGTTTACCCAGGTGTAAATGAGGTAAAGGATGCCGGCGATAAACACGAGGTAGAAAAAGACGATAACAAATGGAAAAACTGTAAAAGCATTCATGATTATTGATTTAGATTTTTGGTAAACTTATTTAAAAAACAAACTGAGTATAAATATAAATACAATAGCCGTAATTCCCTGAATTAAAGTGGCAATTGTGTGGGTTTTGTACCCGGTTTTTACGTCCATCCCCGAAAATTGGGTAACTACCCAGAAAAAGCTGTCGTTGGCGTGGGAGATGGTCATGGCGCCGGCGCCGGTTGCCATTACTGCCAGTACTTTGCCGTTCAGCGAATCAAGCCCGATGGTTGAAAGCAGTGGGGCAATGAGCGCTGATGTTGCCACCAGTGCCACCGTTGACGAGCCCTGAGCTGTTTTAAAAGCTGCAGCAATGATGAACGGCAGAAAAATTCCCAGCTGATAACCCGCCAGCATGTTGCCGATGGTTTCGCCAATCTGTGTTTCTTTCAAAATGGTTCCGAAAGCGCCGCCCGCTCCGGTAATCAGCAAAATGGGTGCGGCTGCTGAAATACCGTCGCCAATCCAGCCGGTGAGGGTTTCTTTGTTGAAAACCGGAAAAAGCAAAAATGAGAGGATAAAGCCAATCAGCAGCGCATTTACCGGCTGTCCTGAAAAATCGAGAACGCCGAAAATGAAGCCGGTGCCGAAAGGTTTCGCAGGATAAGTAGCCACTGAACGCAGAGCAATCAGAACAATCGGAATCAAAATGGGCAGTAAAGCTTTTGTGGCTGACGGCAGTTTAATGTTTTCCGAAAGGTTTTGGGTTAATTTTTCGGTGTCTTCGCTGGTGGTGTATTTTTTCCCGGCATACGATGCCCAAAGGTAACCGGCAATAAGAGCCACCAGCGCAACAGCGAGTCCAAAAAGAATAACAAGTCCAAGTTGATCGTTCAGCCCCAGATTTCCGGCGGCGGCAATGGGGCCGGGTGTTGGAGGAACAAATGTGTGGGTGGCATAAAGTCCGGTGGCCAAAGCAATGGAAAGTGCCACCGATGGTTTTTTGGTTTGATGTACCAGCGATTTTTTCAGTGAGGAGAGAATGACATAGGCCGAATCGCAAAAAACAGGTATGGAAACAATATACCCGATGAGCGACATGGCCAGTGCCGGAAACCGTTTGCCCACCAGTTTCAGAACCAGTTCAGCCAGTTTAATGGCGGCATTCGATTTTTCTAAAATGGTGCCGATAATGGTTCCCAAAACAATCACAATTCCGATGTATGCCATAATGTCGCCAAAACCGCGGGCAATGGAAGCCGCAATATTTTCAACCGGTAATCCGGCCAGCGCACCTGCCAGGTACGATGCCAGCAGCAAAACCACAAACGGATGCAGTTTCAGCCGGGTAGTTCCCAAAATAATGAACAATACAGAAATAACCAGAACAAGAATGAGCCAAAGTCCTTCGGGCATGGTTCAGCAATTAAAAAGTTTTGAAATTGGGTTGATTTTCAATAAAATGAATGGGAACTTCTGGAACAAATTCCCGAAGCCATTCGGCACAATATTCCATTCCGGCTTCTTCCGATTTTACATGTCCCAGAAAAATAACCGCCTTATTTTTATTCTGCTGAACTGCATCGTTGGCATACAGGTAGGTTTCCCACTCGGGTGCTTCGCCGGCAATTAAAACCTCAATATCTTTGTTTTGCAGCATTTGAATGTGTCTTTGTCCGCCCGGCGCGCCTGCCATAAATGCCAGTTTGGTGAACTTCATTTCCGGGTTTCCAATAACCCGAATATTTTCCATGCCAAATTTTAGTTTGAGTTCATCGGCATAATTTTTCACTGTTTTTTCAGGAATCCGGAAAAATGTTTGCGATCCATTCACCGCAAATTGGTTCAATCCCAGCTTTCGTATCATGCCAACAGAAATTCCATCTGGCTCCGTCATGTGAATATGGTCGTGAAAACGGAAAATTACCAGGTCGTTTTGTGATATAAATTCATTCTTTTCCAGAAAAACCGGATCGTTTTGAAAAGTTTCAGTTTGGTCTGCATGGTTGTAAAATACCGGTTCGTGAGTGATGATAAAATTGCACCCGTTTTCAACTGCTTCTTTTAGAACCTGCATATCGGCGAACATGCAAACGGCCACTCCTGTGGTTTTTGTTTTTGGATTGCCGGCTTTAAAAGTGTCCACAGTCTGGTCTGCCCAGGGGCAGGTTACTTGTTTTTTGATACGGTTTACAATATCTTCCGGCGTAATTTGTGCAAAACAAAAGACAGGAATGAGCAGAAACAATGCACTAAATATTTTCGTTTTCATAAAAGTTGAAGTTGATTGAGCCATAAAAGTAACTGATTTTTCGATTATGAAGAAGCTAAAATTGCGGGGAAAAGAGTTAAAACGGATTGGTTACACCAGCGACCGGGCCATTGCCCTGGCCTTAAATCTGGTGACACGCCATTTTAAACGGGCAGACAAGGCAGAGTTGATGGAAACTCTGGAAAAGATAAATCTTCAGCCGGAAAATTATTTGAACGATCAGGTTTGGGGCGAACTGGCCCGGCTTCTTGCCGAAAAACCTGCGCAAAAGAAAAAGAAACCTTCACTGAACAAAGCAGCGCTGGAATTCAAAATTTATGGCGAAGAGAACATCGATCCCGAAGCGATTCGCCAAATGGAAACGGCCATGAAATTGCCCATTTCGGTGAAAGGCGCGTTAATGGCCGATGCACACGTGGGATACGGATTGCCCATTGGCGGAGTTTTGGCAGCATACAACGCAGTTATTCCTTACGGAGTGGGAATGGATATCGGCTGCCGCATGTGCCTTTCGGTTTTTCCGTTTTCACCTAAAAAAATTGATGGCGAACGCGACCGCATTAAAAATATTCTGATGAGCGAAACCCGTTTCGGGCTGGCTGAGTTTAAAGACGAACAGGATCATGAAATTCTGGAACGAAAAGAATTTCAGGAAATTAAATTCCTTAAATCGTTGCAAAAAAAGTTTGCCAGTCAGTTGGGAACTTCGGGCCACGGAAATCATTTTGTGGATGTAGGTTTTGTAAAAATCCAGGAGTTTTCTGAGCAGATTGGACTTCAGCCGGGCGAGTATTTTGCAGTGTTGAGCCATTCAGGCTCCCGCAATTTTGGCTCTGAGGTGTGCAAACATTACACGCACATAGCCAAAGACAAACTGGATCTTTCGGGCGAAGTCGCGAGGCTGGCCTGGCTGGATCTCGATTCGGAAGAAGGGCAGGAATACTGGGCAGCAATGAATTTAGCCGGCGATTATTCGCATGCCAATCATCGCATCATTCACCGCCGTTTGGCCAAAGCTTTTGGCGAAAAGCCACTTGCCATTATTGAAAATCACCACAATTTTGCCTGGAAGGAGACGCTGGATACCGGCGAAGAAATTATTATTCACCGCAAGGGAGCTACTCCAGCAGCTGCAGGTGATGTGGGAATCATTCCCGGAACCATGGCGTCGCCGGCATTTATTGTTGTTGGAAAAGGGAATGATGAAGCATTAAACTCTGCTTCGCACGGCGCCGGACGCCTCATGTCGCGAAACGCAGCCAAACAAACTTTTACCGAAAGCCAGATGAAAAAGTATCTAACGGAACAAGGTGTGGACCTTATTGGCGGCGGCGTTGACGAGTCGCCTTTTGCCTACAAAAATATTTTTGAAGTGATGAAAAATCAACAAAATCTGGTAAGGGAAGCGGGCATTTTTTATCCGAAAATTGTGCGGATGGAGTAGGCAATGTGCTAAAAGTCACCGGCTGTTGATTTATATCAAGTTAAAAAAAAAGATTTTTAAGTCGTTAATTTATATAAAATTCCTACATTCGACCCCCAAAATTTCTCAATAAAATTTATTGCTTATGAATCATGGAATTGTAGAGTCAATGCCCTTATGGATGTCAGTGCCATTTGCGGTAATGCTGCTTTTTATAGCAGTTGGCCCACTGCTTTTTAACCATTGGTGGGAAGAAAACAAAAACAAGCTGATTGTTTCGCTTGTGCTGGGCATTCCGGTTTCAATTATTTTACTATACCGCGGGTTGCATCACGAGCTGATGCATCAGATTTTATTCGATTACATCCCGTTTATTATTCTGCTTGGTGCGCTGTTTATTATTACCGGAGGTATTCATTTGAAAGGAGACATTGAAGCAAAGCCAATCACCAATACCATATTTTTGGCAATTGGCGGTGTTCTGGCTTCGTTTATGGGAACTACAGGAGCAGCTATGTTGCTCATCCGGCCTATTATTCGTACCAATCAGGAACGAAAATTTAAGGTGCATACCATTCTGTTTTTTATTGCTATTGTAGCCAACGCAGGCGGAATGTTAACTCCGCTGGGTGATCCGCCGCTTTTTCTGCTCTATTTGCGGGGCGCACCTTTTTCCTGGTTTTTCGGACTGTTCTGGCCATGGTTATTTGTAAATTCAATATTTCTGTTGATGTATTACATTGCCGACAGTTATTACCATTCCAAAGAGCCGGTTGCAGCAATTGTAAAAGACCGGTCAAATGTTCAACCAATACGTCTTCGCGGGAAACAGAATTTTATTTATTTGTTGGGGGTGGTTTTCGCAGTGGCATTTTTAAACCAGCAGTTTATTCCTGCCATTCACGACAATCATAATCTGGCTTTTATAAGAGAAGGAGTGATTTTATTGATGGCAATTCTTTCGCTCATTACAAGCAACAAAGAAATGCGTTACGTTCACAACAAATTTACCTGGGGGCCCATTGTTGAAGTTGCTTTTCTGTTTTTCGGAATTTTCATTACGATGGTTCCGGCTTTGATTTATCTCCGGGAAAATGCCCATTCGTTTGGAATTGATTCTCCGATGTTGTTTTATGCAGCAACCGGCGGGTTAAGTGCATTTTTGGATAATGCCCCAACAGCAGTTTCGTTTCACAATCTGGCATTGGGAATGACTCATCAATTTAGCGGATCAACTTTAGTTGCCGGAATTCCGGAAATTTTGCTGAAAGCAATCAGTCTTGGGGCTGTATTTTTTGGAGCTATGACGTATATTGGCAACGGACCAAATTTTATGGTGAAAGCCATTGCCGAAGAAAATGAAATAGCTATGCCCAGCTTTTTTGGGTACATTTTTAAATTTTCAATAATCGTTTTACTGCCAGTTTATGTTCTAACGCAGTATCTCTTCTTATAAGAA